>NZ_QKRU01000002.1:0-181673 GCF_003234055.1 Pseudomonas sp. 57B-090624 | reverse complement strand
TGCGTGCCATCGTGCACACGCCCAACACCGGGCCTGACCAGGCCACCGGCCTTGCCGCCGCCGACCTGGTGAAACTGGTGGCGACCATCACCGACAAGGACGGTGACGCCAGCAGCGCCAGCCTCAACCTGGGCAATGCCATCAGCTTCAAGGATGACGCCCCCAGCATCCGTGCCACGGCCATTCCCGCGGACAGCCTGCAGGTGGATGAAACCAACCTGCTCGGCAACGCCACCACCGACTTCAGCGGCGCGTTCATCAAGGCCTATGGCGCCGATGGCGCCGGCAGCACCACCTATGCCCTGGACGTGAAGTCCCCGGGCGCCGACAGCGGCCTGAAGGACACCGCCACCGGCAGCGACATCAAGCTGTTCCTGGAGAATGGCGAGGTGGTCGGCCGCGTGGGCGACCAGAATGGCGCGATCTCCTTCAAGCTCACCGTGGACGCCGACGGCAAGGTCTCCCTCGACCAGGTGCGTGCCATCGTCCATTCGCCGAACAGCGGCCCCGACCAGGAAAGCAGCCTGGGTGCGGCCGACCTGGTGAAACTGGTGGCGACCATCACCGACAAGGACGGTGACGCCAGCAGCGCCACCCTCAACCTGGGCAACGCCATCAGCTTCAAGGACGATGCGCCGACCATCAGTGCCGGCCAGGCCCAGGTGGGCAGCCTGCAGGTGGACGAGACCAACCTGGCGCTCAACGCCACCACCAGCTACAGCGGCGCCTTCACCGGCAACTACGGCGCCGATGGTGCCGGCAGCATCGGCTACAGCCTGGAGGTCAAGGCCCCGGGCGCCGACAGCGGCCTGAAGGACACCGCCAGCGGCAGCGACATCAAGCTCTATCTGGAAGGGGGTGAAGTGGTGGGCCGGGTGGGCGACCAGAGCGGCGCCATCGCCTTCAAGGTCACGGTGGACGCTTCCGGCAACGTCACCCTCGATCAGGTGCGTGCCATCGTGCACACGCCCAACACCGGGCCTGACCAGGCCACCGGCCTTGCCGCCGCCGACCTGGTGAAACTGGTGGCGACCATCACCGACAAGGACGGTGACGCCAGCAGCGCCAGCCTCAATCTGGGTAGCGCTATCAGCTTCCGTGACGACGCCCCGACCATCAGCGCCGGCCAGGTCGAGTCCGGCAGCCTGCAGGTGGACGAAACCACCCTCGCCACCGATGCCACCCGTGACTTCAGCGGGGCCTTCACCGGCAGTTACGGCAATGATGGCGCGGGCACCACCACCTATGCCCTGGAGGTCAAGGCCGCAGGGGCCGACAGTGGCCTGAAGGACTCCGCCAGCGGCAGCGACATCAAGCTGTACCTGGAAGGCAACGCCGTGGTCGGCCGGGTCGGCGACCAGAGCGGTGCGATTTCCTTCAAGGTCACGGTGGATGCCGATGGCAAGGTCACCCTCGACCAGAAGCTGGCTGTGCTGCACACCCCCAACAGCGGCCCGGATCAGCCTACCGGCCTTGCCGCCGCCGACCTGGTGAAACTGGTGGCGACCATCACCGACAAGGACGGTGACGCCAGCAGTGCCAGCCTCAACCTGGGCAACGCCATCAGCTTCCGTGACGACGCGCCCAGCGCCGGCAACACCACCGCCACCGCCGTGCTCGACGACGAGGGCCTGTCCGGCGGCATCAATGGCGGCTCCGGCGATGTGGCCGGTGCCAGCACCAGCACCAGCGGGACGCTGAACTACAACGCCGGCAATGATGGGCTGAAGTCCATCGAGCTGACCGGGCCCACCAGCCTGGGCAGCGAGAGCGTGACCTCGACCTGGAACGCCTCGACCAACACCCTGACCATCAGCAGCGCCCGTGGCGACCTGATGACCGTGGTGCTGACCGACCCGGCCAGTGGCGCCTACACCGTCAACCTGCTCAAGCCGCTGATGCACCCGACCGCCGGCACCGAGGACAACATCACCCTCAACGTCGGCTACAAGGTGACCGACAAGGACGATGACGCAGCCACCGGCAGCCTGGCCGTGACCATCAACGACGACACCCCGACCATCCAGGTCGGCGCCCTGGACCTGAACTCCTCGGTGACCTTCGTCGGTACCTCGGCCGGCTACAGCAACAGCTATGGCTACTACATCAAGGGCGACGACGGCACCCCGCTCAGCGGCAAGGTGATCTGGGCCAACGTGCACGACCAGAGCGCCGGCGACAGCGCCGACATCAGCAGCCTGGACCCGGCGCATACCGGCTTCTTCATCATCCCCGACGGCGGCGCCAACGGCGGCCTGGCCAACGGCGCCGACGTCACCTTCCAGCTGGTGGGCGGCAAGTGGCAGGCCTTCATCGGCAGCACCCCGCTGACCGGCGCCGACGGTGCCAACGTGCTGTTCAGCGATGCCACCCTCAACCCCGGCGGCTCCCACCTGCAGGACACCGGTAGCGCCGGCAACCAGAACTGGGAGGACAAGACCGCCACCTCCGACTACGACTACAACGATGTCAGCACCACCGTCACCTGGGGCGCGACCCAGCAACTGCAGGTCGATGAGTCGAACCTGGCGCTGAACGCCACCGCCGACTTCAGTGGCCTGTTCAACGTCCAGCCGGGCGCCGATGGGCTGCAGAGCCTGGACTACAAGCTGACCGTGCAGAACGCCGACTCCGGCCTGGTGGATACCGCCAGCGGGCAGAACGTGGTGCTCAGCGTCAACGGTGCGGGCGTGGTCGAGGGCCGAACCGCCACCGGCAACGAACTGGTGTTCACCCTCACCGTCGGGGCGGACGGCAAGGTCACCCTTGACCAGCTCCGCGCCATCGTCCATCCGACCTCCGATGCGGACGAGGCCAAGTTCCTCGGCTCGGGCCACATCAGCCTGAGTGCCACCGTGACCGACAAGGACGGCGACACGGCCACCGGCAACCTGGACATCGGCAAGGTCATCAGCTTCAAGGATGACGGCCCGAGCGCCGGGACCAACCAGACGGTGCAACTGGACGACGACGCACGGCCCAATGGCATCCCTGGCGGCACGGGGGACGACGTCGATTCGCAGAACGCCACCGGCACCCTCAGCCACAGCTACGGCAACGACAACGCCGGCAGCATCAGCTGGGTCAACACCGGCGCCCCGGCCGGCTTCACCTACGAGACCTCGGGCAACAACCTGGTGATCAAGCAGGGCACCACCACCGTGTTGACGGTGACCCTGACCAACAGCCAGACCGGCGCCTACTCGGTGGTGCAGAACGCGCCGATCCACCACGCCGATGGCGACAACGAGAACAACCAGGCCTTCCAGCTCACCTACAAGGTCACCGACAAGGACGGTGACAGCGCCAACGGTACGCTGAACATCAACGTCGACGACGACACCCCGGTGGCGAAGAACGACGTGGCGACCGTGGGCGAGAGCGTAGCGCCGGACATCAACATGGTGTTCGTGCTGGACTTCAGCGGCAGTATCAGCAAGTCCGAACTCGGGCAGATGCTCGATGCCGTGAAGTCTGCTGCCCAGGCGCTGTTCACCGGTAACACCGGTGATGTGCAGATGCAGGTGGTGGCCTTCTCGGGAGACGCCAAGTCCTACGCGCCGGTGACCAGCTACGCGGCGTTCGAGAGCCTGATCAACTCCCTCGACCCGAACGAGCCCGGTGGCGTGCGCCCCTATGACGGCAACACCGACTTCACCGCCGCCATCGAGAAGACCATGGATGCCTTCAACCCGCTCCCGGGCTGGAACAACCAGGTCGTGTTCATCAGCGACGGCAATCCCAACGAGCAGACCCAGGGCGGCAATGCCCTGCTCAGCCAGACGGCGACGGACTGGCAGCAGTTCATCAACGACAACGGCATCAACGTCACCACCATCGGCATCGGTGACGGCATCGACAACGACAACCTGCAGGACGTCGACCTCGACGGCAGCGGCTCGCCCATCCTGATCGGGGACTTCTCCGACCTGGTGGACACCCTGCTCGACCAGGTCAGCACCGGCATGGTTTCCGGCAATGTGCTCAATGGCAGCGATGGCGTCGCCGGCACCGCCGACGACGACGGCTTCGGCGCCGATGGCAAGGGCGGCATCAAGTCCCTGACCGTCGATGGCGATGTCTATACCTGGAACGGCAGCAATGCCACCGCCCAGTTGAACATCACCACCGACCTGGGTGGCAAGCTGGCCTTCAACTTCGCCACCGGCGCCTGGAGCTACACCGCGCCGAGCGGGCTGACCGGCAACGCCGCCGAGCAGATCGGCTACACCATCGTCGATGCCGACGGTGACCCGTCCGACGCCACGCTGACCATCAATGTCACCGCCGCGAACGATGCACCGGTGGCGGTCAACGACACCTTCGGCACCAACGAAGACACCTCGGTGACCATCACCAGCGCCGGCCTGTTCGGCGCCGATGGCACCGGGCCGCTGAACGACCACGACGCGGACTCCAGCGCCTTCACCACCATCAAGGTGACCCAGCTGGCGAGCAACGGCGTGCTGCAGTTCAACGGCGCTGCGGTGACCCTGAACCAGGTGATCAGCATCGCCGACATCAACGCCGGCAAGCTGGTGTTCGTGCCCGATGGCAACGAGAACGGCGCGCCCTACGCGACCTTCAAGTACCAGGTCAGCGACGGCACCACCTACAGCAACGTGGCCACGGTGACCATCAACGTCGCCGCGGTGAACGATGCGCCGGTGGCGGTCAACGACACCTTCAACACTAACGAGGACACTGCGGTCACCATCACCGCCAGCGGCCTGTTCGGCAGTGACGGCACCGGCCCGACCAACGACAGCGATATCGATTCGGCTGCCTTCGACAACATCAAGGTGACCCAGCTGGCCACCGACGGTGTGCTCAAGCTCAACGGCGTGGCCGTGACCTTGAACCAGGTGATCACCCTCGCCGACATCAACGCCGGCAAGCTGGTGTTCGTGCCCGATGGCAACGAGAACGGCGCCCCCTACGCGACCTTCCAGTACCAGGTCAGCGACGGCAGCCTGTACAGCAACACCGCCACGGTGACCATCAACGTGGCCGCGGTGAACGATGCGCCGGTGGCGGTCAACGACACCTTCAGCACCACCGAGGACACCTCGGTGACCATCACCGCCGCCGGCCTGTTCGGCGCGGACGGCACCGGGCCGGACAACGACAGCGACGTGGACTCCAGCAGCTTCGCCAACATCAAGGTGACCCAGCTGGCGAGCAACGGCGTGCTGCAGTTGAACGGCGTGGCGGTGACGCTGAACCAGGTGATCAGCGCGGCCGACATCAACGCCGGCAAGCTGGTGTTCGTCCCGGACGGCAACGAGAACGGCACGCCTTATGCCACCTTCCAGTACCAGGTCAGCGACGGCAGCCTGTACAGCAACACCGCCACCGTGACCATCAACGTCTCGGCGGTGAACGACGCGCCGGTGGCGGTCAACGACACCTTCAGCACCACCGAAGACAATGCCGTGACCATCACCTCCACCGGGCTGTTCGGCGCCGACGGCACCGGGCCGCTGAACGACAGCGACGTCGATTCCGGCAGCTTCACCGACATCAAGGTGACCCAGCTGGCCACCGACGGCGTGCTCAAGCTCAACGGCGTGGCGGTGACCCTGAACCAGGTGATCAGCATCGCCGATATCAATGCCGGCAAGCTGGTGTTCGTGCCGGACGGCAACGAGAACGGCGCGCCCTATGCCACCTTCCAGTACCAGGTGAGCGACGGCAGCCTCTATAGCAACACGGCCACGGTCACCATCAACGTCACGGCGGTGAACGATGCGCCGCTGCTCGACCTGGACGGCAACGACAGCGCCGGTGTGGTGGGTACGGGTTACCAGACCACCTACACCGAAGGCACTGCTGCGGTGGCCATCGCCGATATCGACACCCTGGTGACCGATATCGACAACAGCACCATCGCCTCGGCCAAGGTCGTGTTGACCAACGCCCAGGCGGGTGACGTGCTGACCGCCACCGGCCTGCCGAGCGGCATCACCGGCGTGGTGGATACCAGCGTCGCCGGCAAGATCACCGTCACCCTCACCGGGGTCGCCACCAAGGCGGCCTACGAGACGGCGATCGAGACGATCCGCTACTCCAGTACCAGCACCAACCCGAGCACCACGCCGCGCAACGTGACGGTGGTGGTCAACGACGGCGTGACCGACTCCAACACCGCGCAGACCACCATCAAGGTGGTGGCCGTGGACAACGGCCCGGACGCCAAGAACGATGTCGCCAACGTGGTCGAAGGCCATGGCCAGGACTTCAACGTGGTCTTCGTCCTCGACTTCAGCGGCAGCATCGACAACACCGAGCTCAACCAGATGCTCACGGCGGTCCAGCAGGCGGGGGCCGAGCTGTTCGACGGCACCTCGGGGCACGTGCAGCTGCAGATCGTGGCGTTCTCCTCGACCGCCACGTCCTACGCACCCGTCACCAGCGTCGAGGCCTTCAGCTCGCTGATCGACAGCCTCAACCCGGCGGCCGGCGGGGTCCGTCCGTTCGACGGCAACACCGACTTCACGGCGGGTATCCAGCAGACCATGAGTGCCTATACCCCGGTCCCGGGGTGGAGCAACCAGGTCGTGTTCATCAGTGACGGCAACCCCAATGAGCAGACCGGTACCGGCGGCAACTCGCTGACCGATGCCACGGCGACGGCCTGGAACACCTTCGTCGACAGCAACGGCATCAACGTCACCACGGTGGGCATCGGCGACGGCATCAACAATGCCCGCCTGCAGGATGTCGACCTCGATGGCCAGGGCTCGCCGCTCAACGTGGCCGGCTTCGGCCAACTGGTGGACGCGCTGCTCGGCCAGGTGGTCGGTGGCGACGTATCGGGCAACGTGCTCTGGGGCAGCGATGGCGTCAATGGCACGGCGGATGACGACAGCTACGGGGTGGACGGTGCCGGCTACATCAAGTCGATCACCATCGGCAGTGTCACCTACACCTGGAACGGCACCTCGACCATCACCCCGAGCAGCGGCTCGCCGATTGCCGGCAGCGTGCTGACCGGTATCGAGACGCCGCAACACGGCAAGCTGACCTTCAACTTCGCCACCGGTGCGTGGAGCTACGTGGCGCCCGACGGGCTCACCAGCAACCTCACCGAGCAGTTCGGCTACAGCCTGGTGGATTCCGATGGCACCACCGACACCGCGACCCTCACGGTCAACGTGGTCGACGCCAACAGCCCGCCGGCCGGTGCGGACGCGACCCTCAGCCTGCTGGAGGATGCCAGCCACGTGCTGAGCGCAAGCAGCTTCGGCTTCTCCGATGCCGAGGGCGACAGCCTGGCTGCCGTGAAGATCACCACCCTGCCCACCGCCGGCCAGCTCACCCTGAACGGCAGCGCGATCAGTGCCGGGACCACCGTCTCGGTGGCGGACATCAATGCCGGCAAGCTGGTCTTCACCCCGGCGGCGAATGCCAGCGGCACCGGCTACGCCACGTTCACCTTCCAGGTGCAGGACGATGGCGGCACCGCCAACGGCGGGGTCAACCTCGACCCGAACCCCAACACCCTCACCTTCAACGTCACCGCGGTGAACGATGCGCCGGTGCTGGGTGGCCTGGGCGGTACGCTGAACTACACCGAGAACGCGGGCGTTAAGATCATCGACAGCAGCGTCACGCTGAGCGATGTCGACTCGCCGAACTTCAACGGTGGCTCGCTGGTGGTGGCCTTCACCGCCAACGGCACGGCGGCCGACCAGCTGTCGGTGGTCAACCAGGGCACCGGTAGCGGCCAGCTCAACGTGAGCGGCAGCAACCTGCGCCTCGGCTCCACCACCATCGGCACCATCGCCGGCGGGACCAACGGCAGCAGCCTGACGATCAACTTCACCAACAACCTGGCGACCCTCGCCGTGGTCCAGGCGCTGATCCAGCAGATCGCCTACGCCAACACCTCCGACAACCCGTCCACCCTGGACCGTACCCTCAGCTTCACCGTCAAGGATGGCGACGGCACCGCCAACGGTGGCCTCGACAGCGCCTCGGCCATCGCCTACGTGCACCTCAATGCCGTGAACGATGCGCCGGTCGCCAACGCCGACCACGTGGTGGCCTACAACGCCTCGGTGGTGGTGCCGGACTGGGCACTGCTGTGGAACGACAGCGATGCGGACAGCAATGTCCTTTCGCTGAACAGCGTCGGCGGTGCCAGCAGCGGTTCGGTTTCCCATAGCGGCAGCGGGCTGGCGGGCACCACCAGCTTCACCGACAGCGGTTCGGTGGGCGGCTCGTTCACCTACACCACCAAGGACGAGCAGGGGGCGGTCAGCAGCTCCGGTGCGGTCGAGGTCGACCGGGACAACAGCGGCACGATCGGCAGTTCGGGTGACAGCAGCGACCAGATCGTCATCGACAACAGCGCGCTGGGCAACACGCTCGCCGGTGGCAGTGGCAATGACGTGCTGATCGGCGGGGTCGGCAATGACACCCTCAACGGCAACAACGGCAACGACCTGCTGGTAGGGGGCGCCGGTGACGACGCGCTCAACGGCGGCGGCGGGATCGACACCGCCAGCTACGTCGACGCCACCTCGGGGGTGACGGTGAGCCTGGCATCGGCTGCTGCGCAGAACACCGGCGGTGCGGGCACCGACACCTTGTCGGGGATCGAGAACCTGATCGGCTCCAACTTCGGCGATGTGCTCACCGGCAACTCCGGGGACAACACGCTGAGCGGGCTGGCGGGCAACGACACCCTGATCGGCAACGGTGGCAACGACATCCTCAGCGGCGGCGACGGGGCCGACACCTTCAAGTGGCTGGCGGGCGAGACGGGGCTGACCCATATCACCGACTTCACCAAGGGTGTGGATTCGCTGGACCTGTCGCAGCTGCTCTCCGGTGAACACGCCAACCTGGGCAGCCTGAGCCAGTACCTGACCTTCAGCTTCGGGGCCAGCACCACCATCACGGTGGACTCCAATGGCGGCAGTGCCGGGGCGGCGGGCCCGACCATCGTGCTCGACGGCATCAACCTGCAGACCTCCTACGGGGTGGCGGATGCCGGCGGTGTGATCTCCGGCATGCTGGGCGATGGCACGTTGAAGGTTGACGTCTAAGCTCTGTAAACGAGGCGGCCCGCCACCTTTCCGGGTGGCGGGCCTTTTTTATGCGGATTCGCTGGGGAGAGCAGTCCATGGTGTACGTACAGCGTGATGAGCGGGGCCGGGTGCTGCGGGTCGAGTCGGAGCCTTTCGAGCACATGACCCACAGCATGCCGGCCGCGGATCCGGAGGTGCAGAGCTGGCTGGCCAGCCGTTCGCTGCACGAGCACCTGATGTCGCTGCAGCATTCCGACCTGGAGCTGGTGCGGGTGATCGAGGACCTGGTCAGCGTCCTCGTCGACCGTGGCGTGATGCGCTACACCGACCTGCCCGAGGCCGCGCGCAACAAGCTCCAGCACCGTGCCCAGGCCCGTGCCCAGGTGGAAGGGCTGGGCAGCCTGGTGCAGGACGAGGGGCGTTTGCCGTATTGAGCCACGGTCGCCGTGGGGCGGTGCCCATGCGCGAAAGGGCTTGGACGGGTGCCTGGGTCCATCGCGGTTGAAACCGCTCCCACGGGCTTTTTCTTCCTGAAATGAATGGCAAAGGATAAAGCCCCGGAGGCGACAGAACCGGCGCCTGCCGTTGCGTTCTATTGCGCGACGGCTCCTCGGTTCACCGAGGGTGACCCGGGTTGCGGCCGTCATGTCCTCTTCAGGAGCGATACGCGAGATGGCGACAAAAGCGGGTGTCTTCACCAGACGAGTGTTGGGCGTGCTTTTGACCGTGGTGGCGCTTGGGGCGGTGACGGCCCAGGCGGTGGATTACGACCTGGATAACGATGGCTATCGTGATGCCCAGTTCGGTGGCAGCGACCACGACCTGGACAACGATGGTTATCGCGACGCGCAGTTCGGCGGCAGTGACCACGACCTGGACAACGACGGCTATCGCGATGCCGAGTTCGGTGGCAGCGACCATGACCAGGACAATGACGGTTACCGCGATGCGCAGTTCGGCGGCAGTGATCATGATCTGGACAACGACGGCTACCGTGATGCCCAGTTCGGTGGCAGTGACCATGACAGCGACAACGACACCAACCGTGACGATTAACCGGCTCCACCCGTAACGAGAACGCCCGCAGATGCGGGCGTTTTCTTTTGCGGACGGCCTGGTGGGCTGAAGCCCACCCTGGGTTGTGGGAGCGAATTCATTGGCTCTGTCGGCGTTAGCTGTTGTGGTTTTAATGCAGGCGCTCAAGCACGACCCTTTCCGGGCGCCCAAGGGTTCGTGCCACCGCCACCCCATGGGTTTCGCTTCGCTCTACACCATCCTACGAAAGCCTGTGCGCACCACGTGGCGATGCGCTGGACGAAAAAAGTTGGAGCAGCCGCCAACGCCCCTCCAGGAGGCCGAACGCAGTCGTTGCGCCGGGGGACGAACGGCATGGTTGCCGCGAGAGGCGCGCCAGGCCATGGATGGCCCATCGCGCCGGCCCCCAGAGCAACGATGGAGTGAGGGAACCCGACGCAGTCGGGCCGGATGATGGGGCAAGCCCTTTTGGTTCCTTTTCTGGCGACTGAGAAAAGGGACTCGCCCGGGTGGGCGAAACCAGAAACATCACCAGAGCTCGGCAATCAGCTGGGCTCAAATCCTCTAGCAACACTTAACGCAGACATAGCCAATTCATTCGCGAAAAGGGCTGGGCCGGGTGCCTGGGCTTTCGCGGTTGAAACCGCTCCCACGGGTGCGCCGCCGGCCAACCTTCATCAGGCCTGGGTTTCGCTCCAGGGGGCGGGTGGCCCGATGAGGCGGCCCATGGCGCCCTGGATGCCCAGCTCGCCGAGCACGGCCAGTTCGCCCTGGGTTTCCACCATCTCGGCGATCAGCGGCAGGTCGATGCTGTTGGTGGCGCGGAACATCGCCTCGATGAACACGCGCTTGTCGTTTTCCTGGTCGATGGCGCGGATGTAGGTGCCGTCGATCTTCAGGTAGGCCAACCCCAGGTGGGTGAGGTTGCCGATCAGGCTGAAGCGCCCGCCGAAGTGTTGCAGGCCGAGGTGGAAGCCGGCTTCGCGCACGGCCTGGCTGAGTTTCTCCAGTGCGGCCGGCGGGGGCAGGAAGCGTTCGTCCACTTCCAGGGTCATCAGGTCCGCGTGCTGCGGGTGCTCGCGCAGCATGGCGAGCAGGCGCTCCTGGCTCTCGGGTTCGCGCAGGGTGGCGGCGGACAGGCTCAGGGCCAGCGGCTCGGGGTGCCGGTCGAGGTGGGCGAGGGTGTGTTCGAGCATCGCCAGGTCGAAGCGCGCGGCCCAGCCCAGGCGCTCGATCCAGGGCAGGAAGCGCCCGGCGGCGACCGCCTCGCCCTGCGGGTCGAGCAGCCGCGCGAGGACCTTGCGGTGCAGCAGCCTGGTGGGGTCGGCACATTCGGCCACGGGCTGGAAGTAGAGCTGCAGCTTGCCCTGCTGCAGGGCTTCGTCGATCCAGGCGCGCCAGCTGTGCAGGCCCTGGTTGGGCGCGGCCTGGTAGTCGTCGAGGCGCTCCCAGGGGTGCGCCGGGTTGCTTTGCGCCTGGGCCAGGGCCTGGTCGGCGCGGCCTATGACGCTGGCGGCGTCCTCGCCGGGACGGAAGGCGGCGATGCCCAGGTGGGCCACCGGGGTGCAGTCGCTGGCGCCGGTGCCGCGCAGGCTTTCCAGGGCGTCGCTGAGGCTCTGGGCGAGGCGGTCGGCGTCTTCGTTGTCCAGGCCGGGGGCGAGCAGGGTGAATTCGCCGCCGCGGCTGCGGGCGGCCAGCCAGTCGGGGTTGCCGCGCTCCTCCACCCGCTTCTTCAGGAGTTCGCCGATCGCGCCGATCAGGGCGTCGGTGCGCTGGCCGCCGAGGCGCTGGTTGAGGCCGCCCAGGTCATTGACCCGCAGCAGCAGCAGGTAGCCGGCGGCGTTCTGCTCGGCCACGGCCAGCTGGTTGCCCAGGCGGATGTCGAACTGGCGGCGGTTGGCCAGGCCCGTGAGGCTGTCCTGGTAGGCCTCCTCGCGCAGCTTCTCGCTGCGCGCGGCCTCTTCGGCGAACAGGGTCTTGAGCTTGTCGACCATCTGGTTCATGGCCAGCACCACGCGCTTGAGTTCGGGTGTGCGCGGCACCCGGGGCAGGGTGAGGAACTCGCGGCGGCTGATGGCCTGGGCCTGCTGCACCATGTTGTCCAGCGGGCGCAGCTGGGTGCGCAGGAGGAAGCCGCCGAGCACGGCGCTGACCAGGCCGCAGAGCAGCAGCCAGAGGAGGCTGCCGATGGCGCTGTCCCACAGCTTGGCCAGGGCGAATTGCGGGTGGCTGAGCACCTCGACCCGCGCGGCCTGCTCCCAGCCGCGCATGATCAGGGCGTCGCCGCCCTGGGCACGCAGGTCGACCAGTTTCACGAACCAGGCGGGCACCTTGTCCGAGGTCGGGTCGGCCTGGCGTTCGACGATGACCTTTTCGTCGGCGATGTTGACCACGCGGATGCGGGCGAAGTAGCCGCTGTCGAAGATGGAGCTGACCATCAGCTCGATCATCGCCGGGTCGTCCACGTGGGGCGTCATGGACAGGGCGAGGGCGGTGGCGGCGTCCTGGGCGTGGGAGCGCAACTGGCTGCGTAGCTGTTCCCGGGAGCTTTCCACCCCGGCGAGGAAGCTGCCGGTGAAGGCCACCACCAGGAACAGGCAGATCGCCAGAAACAGCTGCTTGAGTAACGACATCGTCTATCCCTCTCCAATGGCGAAGCCTTCGGCGCGCATCTTTTGCAGGATGTCCTGCCAGCGCGAAAGCTTCTTGCTGTCACCACTGCGCTTGCCGGCGGTGTACAGGCCTTCGGCGTTGAAGGCGTACACGGGCAGCAGGTCCTTGCGTTGCGAGGCCGGCCTTATTTCGCCGATCAGGTTGTCCAGCACCAGCGGGTCCGAGCTGGGGCTGGCGTAGTAGGTGAGCACCATGTGCGCCTGGTTGTAGTTGAGCGCCTTGACGTAGGTGATGCGCAGCTTCTCGGACGGGATGCCGAGCCGGCGCAGGGTGAAGTACTTGGCGATGGAGTAGTCCTCGCAGTCGCCGGCGCCCTTGACCAGGGCTTCGACGGGGGTGGCCCAGTAGTCGTTCTGGCCCCAGTTGCGCTGGTCGTCGACGAAGCGCAGCTGGCGATTGAAGAAGCGATTGACGGCGGCGAGCTTGTCTTTCTCCGGCAATGCGCCGCTGCCGTCGATCAGCACGCTCCAGGCTTCGATGCGTTCCTTGGCGGTGCCGAGGCTGCCGTAGCGCTTCTGCGCGTTTTGCAGGATCAGGCCGAAATCCCAGTTGGCGGCGACCGCCGAGACCAGCAGGCAGGCGAGCAGGGCCAGCCACGTCGTCCGTGGCCGTCCTTGCTTCGCTTTCGCACGCCGCCCTAGCCGCATCATCAGGGTCTCCGCCCTTGGATCAGTGCAGTCTAGGTGGTGGTCGGGCTTTTTGCCGGTGGGCTCGAAGGATGTTGCGGGGTGGGCTCAGTCGCGCCCCAGGGTCTTCTGGCGAAGGATGTAGAGGGTGACCAGCACGGCGCTGGTGAGCATGAAG
Source organism: Pseudomonas sp. 57B-090624 (assembly GCF_003234055.1). Classification (NCBI taxonomy): domain Bacteria; kingdom Pseudomonadati; phylum Pseudomonadota; class Gammaproteobacteria; order Pseudomonadales; family Pseudomonadaceae; genus Pseudomonas; species Pseudomonas sp. 57B-090624. The sequence goes on along the minus strand of NZ_QKRU01000002.1, from coordinate 168,123 downwards.
CCGCGCGCCCAGGGCAGGGGCACGAGGTAGCAGGAGAAGGCGATGCTGATCCACATCAGGCCGATGGCGTAGACCTTGCCCTTGAGCGGGATGCCGTTGCCTTCGAGGTAGTCCCTGATCCAGGGGCCGAGATGCCTGTGGTTGACCAGCCAGAGGTAGAAGCGCCGCGAGCTGCGCACGAAGCAGGCGGCGGCGAGGAGGAGGAAGGGCGTGGTCGGCAATACCGGCAGGAAGATGCCGATCACGCCCAGGGCGACGGCGAGCCAGCCGACCACCAGCAGTACGTAGCGCACTGCCGGGCTGCGGCTCTGGCGGATGTCACCGTGCGCCATCAGCGCGACCGTCTCAGTGACGCGGCTTGAGCAGGGCGGGCTTTTCTTCCGGGGCGTTGCACAGCAGGAACAGGGCGGTCAGCAGCTCGGGGATCTGCTCGATCATCTCGTCGACCAGGTTGCGATCGGCGGCGATATCGGCGAATTCGGGCTGTTCGTCGAACAGGCCGGAACCGACCATGATCGGCAGCAGCAGCTCGCTGACTTCCTCTTCGGCGTCTTCGAACCACACGGATTCGCGCAGGAACACGCCTTCCATGAAGCCGATGCACCAGCCGCGCAGGTCGGAATCATCCGGGTCGTCGCCCAGGTCGAGGTCGCAGGGCATCTCCGGGTCTTCGTCGCTGGCCAGCTGGCGGGCGATGTGGGCCTTGAGCAGCAGCAGGGTGGCTTCGATCTCCTCGCGCTCGGCGTCGCTGCGGTAGTGCGGCGGCTCGGCGAACAGGGCGTCGATCCACTCGCGCTCCGGAACCTGGTCCGGGCAGATGCACAGGGCGGTCAGGTAGCCATGGGCGGCCACGTAGTCCAGGGCTTCTTCGTGCAGGTCATCGGCATCGAGGAAGGCTTGCAGGCGGGACAGTTGCTCAGCGAAGGACATCGTGGGACTACCTTGAGGAATAAACGAGGGTGGATTCTAGTCGAGTGGAAGGCCCGCGGCAAAAGCGACCCCGATGGGCGAGGGCTTCCTCGGGCGTTTGCTGTCGTATAATGCGCGGCTTCCTTCGGAGACCCGCATGCTCGACCACGCCCAGCGCATCCTCAAAGACGTATTCGGCTACGACGCCTTCCGCGGCCACCAGGCGGCGATCATCGACCGCGTGGCCAAGGGCGGCGATGTGCTGGTGCTGATGCCCACCGGCGGCGGCAAGTCCCTGTGCTTCCAGGTGCCGGCGCTGATGCGCGACGGATTGGCGGTGGTGGTTTCGCCGCTGATCGCACTGATGGAGGACCAGGTCGCCACCCTCGACGAGCTCGGCGTGGCCGCCGTGGCGCTGAACTCCACCCTGAGCAACGACGAGCAGCGCGATATCGCCGACCGCATCCGCCGGGGCGAGATCAAGATGCTCTACCTGGCGCCGGAGCGCCTGGTGCAGCCGCGCATGCTGGCCTTCCTGCAGAACCTGGACATCGCTCTGTTCGCCATCGACGAAGCCCACTGCGTATCCCAGTGGGGGCACGATTTCCGTCCGGAATACCTGCAGCTGGGCCAGCTCGCCGAGCTGTTCCCCGAGGTGCCGCGCATCGCCCTGACCGCCACGGCGGACATGCGCACCCGCGAGGAGATCGTGCAGCGCCTGCACCTGCAGAACGCCGAGCGCTTCCTGTCGAGCTTCGACCGGCCGAACATCTTCTACCGCATCGTCGCCAAGGACAGCCCGCGCAAGCAGTTGCTGTCCTTCCTCACCGAGCGCCGTGGCGACGCCGGCATCGTCTATTGCCTGTCGCGCAAGAAGGTCGATGAGGTCGCCGCCTTCCTTTCCGAGCAGGGCTACCCGGCGCTGCCGTACCACGCGGGCCTGCCCAGCGACCTGCGTGCCTACCACCAGAAGCGCTTCCTCAACGAGGAGGGGCTGATCATGGTGGCGACCATCGCCTTCGGCATGGGCATCGACAAGCCCAACGTGCGCTTCGTCGCCCACCTCGACCTGCCCAAGTCCCTGGAGGCCTATTACCAGGAGACCGGCCGTGCCGGCCGTGACGGCCTGCCCGCCGATGCCTGGATGGCATACGGCCTGCAGGACGTGCTGCTGCTCAAGCAGATGCTCAACAATTCCGAGGGCGACGAGCGCCACAAGCGCATCGAGCAGCACAAGCTCGACGCCATGCTGGCGCTGTGCGAGGAGATCCGCTGCCGCCGCCAGGCGTTGCTGGCCTATTTCGACGAGGAACTGCCGCAGCCCTGCGGGCATTGCGACATCTGCGTCGACGGCGTGCAGACCTGGGACGCCACCGAACCCGCGCGCCAGGCGCTCTCGGCCATCTACCGCAGCGGCCAGCGCTACGGCGTCGGCCATCTGGTCGACCTGCTGCTGGGCCGCGACAACGAGAAGGTCCGCGCCGCCGGCCACCAGCACCTGTCGGTCTTCGGCGTGGGCAAGGCGCTGTCCGAAGGCGAATGGCGCACGCTGTTCCGCCAGCTGGTCGCCCGTGGCCTGGCGGATGTCGACCTCGACGGCTTCGGCGGCCTGCGCCTGACCGATGCCTGCCGCCCGCTGCTGCGCGGCGAGGTGAGCCTGCAACTGCGTCGCGATCTCTCGACCAAGGCGCCCAAGCCGGCGGCCAGTGCCGCCAGCCAGCTGGTGCGTGGCGAGGAGCGCGAGCAGTGGGAGGCCCTGCGCGCCCTGCGCCGCAAGCTGGCCGAGGAGCACAGCGTGCCGCCCTATGTGATCTTCCCCGACGCCACCCTGCTGGAGATGCTGCGCAGCAAGCCCGGCACCCTGGCGGAAATGGCACGGGTCAGCGGCGTCGGTGCGCGCAAGCTGGAGCGCTACGGCGAGGCCTTCCTCGAAGTGCTCAACGGCGGAGCCGACGCCGCGCCGGCGCCGCGCGCGGTGGCCGACCTGCGTCACGAACTGGTCAGCCTGGCCCGTGCGGGCATGACCCCGGCGCAGATCGCGCGCCAGCTCGACTGCACCGAGAAGAACGTCTATTCGCTGCTGGCCGAGGCCATCAGCGAGCAGCAGTTGAGCCTGGAACAGGCGCTGGACCTGCCCGAGGAGATGCTCGGTGCGGTGCAGGACGCCTTCCTCGATGGCGAGGGCGAGCTGCCCAGCGTCGCCGAGGTGGCCGAAATGCTCGGCGGCAAGGTCCCCGATGGCGTGCTCCACTGCGTGCGTGCCGCGCTGCAGGCCGAGTTCGAGTCCTGAGGCCGCCGTCACGGGGGCGCCGCATAAGACGCGCCCGACGACTTGTGGCGGATTCCGCCTGCTACTAATGTGCACCTAGGCCTCCGGCCGGCGATGTGAGGTCGCCGGCCCCGACAGGAGGCGCAGGGCCCGCGACGATGGACCGTCTATGTGAGGTAGGCGGTGTTCCGCACGGGCCCGAGGCTGCAAGGCCGGGCGCAGCAGTATGTCCCGGGCCCATAAAAAGAAGAGGTGGCAGTGTCGACACTCAACGCCTGGCTGGACGAAGTACGCCCCAATCCCTATGCCGATCAACTTGCCCTGGGATTCCGGCAACTGCGGTTCGTCCGTCCCCTGGAGCAGGAATACCGCAATTTCTTCCTCGAGCAGACCTTCGACCTCAAGCGCATCGCGCTGCTGCTCGGCTTGCCGATCTGGCTGGCCTTCGCCTTTCTCGACTTCCACCTGATCGCTTCCTCCGAACGCTGGTGGATGCTCGCCGTGCGCCTGGGCGTGCTGGTGCTGCTGGTGGTCTGCGGGCTGCTGATCCTGCAGCGGCGCCATGTGCACCTGCTGGTGCCGCTGAGCCTGGTGTGCGTCGGTGCGCTGGGCATCGGCGCGGCGGCGGTGGTGGCCATCGCCCATCGGGTCGACCCGTCGTTCCCCTATGAAGGGCTGCTGCTGGTGTGCATGGCGGCCTATTTCGTGGTCGGGCTGCGCCTGGGCGAGGCGTTGCTGGTGTCGGTCCTGATCCTGGTGGCCTATGTGGCGCTGGAGCTCTGGGCCGGGCTGCCCTGGCCGCGTCTGGTGAACAACCTGCTGTTCCTCGTGTTCGGCAACCTGGTGGGGGCGGTGGGCTGTTACCTGCTGGAGTTCAAGTCCCGCGAGCACTTCCTCGTCAGCCGGCTGATGCGCATGCTGGCCGAGCACGACAGCCTGACCGGCCTGCACAACCGGCGCAGCTTCAACCGCCAGCTGGAGCGCGTGTGGCGCCAGGCCCAGCGCGAGGGGCTGCCCCTGGCGCTGCTGCTGTGCGATGTCGACCACTTCAAGGCCTACAACGATCTCTACGGCCACCAGGGCGGTGACCAGGCCCTGCAGCGGGTCGCCGAGGTGCTGGAGGACGCGGCGCGACGACCGCTGGACATGGCGGTGCGCCTGGGCGGCGAAGAATTCGCCGTGCTCCTCTACGGCACGCCGGAGGCTGAGGCACGGCAGTGCGCGGAGAACGTGCGCGCGGCCCTGGAGCGCCTGGCCATCCGCCACGAGGGCTCCCAGGTCGCCGAGGTGCTGACGATGTCCATCGGCCTGGCCTGCATCGCGCCGGGCAGCGACACGCCGCTCGGCCAGCTCTACGAACTCTACGAACATGCCGACCGGGCGCTCTACGAGGCCAAGGCCTTCGGGCGCAACCAGGTGGTGGCGTAGTTCGTCCCCCGGGGTGGCGCGGTGCGTGACTGCGTGGACTGGTACGCCGGTGCTAGGATCTGCGCCTTCCCCACCGACGAGCCCCGCCCATGGACACGCTGATCAGCGCTGACGGCCAGCCGCACTACGGCCTTTTCGACGGCACCCCCGGCCTGGTTAATCACCGTGACTTCGATTTCCGCTCGCCCATGGGCCGTCGTCTCGGCGCCCTGGCGAAGTGGCGGCGCTTTCACCAGTTCCAGTATTTCGGCCTGATCAGCGACCAGCTCATCGGCGGCTGCGCCCTGGCCGACCTGAGCCTGGCGGGCGTGGGCTTCGTCTACCTGTTCCACCCGGCCAGCGGGCGCATGATCGAGCGCCAGTTCAAGCTGCCGCTGGGGATGGGTACGCGCTTCTCGCAAGCCCCGGACGACGGCGTCTGCGAGCTGCGCCAGGGCCGCAACCTGCTGCGCCTGGAGAACTCGCCGAACCCGAAGGAGAAGCGGCTGCTGGTGGAGCTCGACGACGGCACCCGCATCGACGCGCATTTCTCCGAGGACGAACCGGCCTTCCAGCCCATGAGCCTGTGCACGCCTACCGCGGTGAACGGCTGGGTGTATGCGCGCAAGGTGGCGGGCGTCACCTGCCGGGGCGAGGTGCGCTGCGAGCTGGGGGATTTCGACCTGCAGGCCATCGGCGCCTTCGCCCACCACGACTGGTCCGCCGGCTACATGCGCCCGGAGACCTTCTGGAACTGGGCCTGCCTGTCCGGCGAGGCGCAGGGGCGGCGGGTAGGGCTGAACCTGTCCTGCGGGGTCAACGAGACCAGCTTCACCGAGAACTGCTTCTGGATCGATGGCGAGCTGATCAAGGTGGATTGCGTGCGTTTCGCCTTCGATCGCGACCGGCCGCTGGAGGAGTGGCGGATCACCTCCGCCGACGGCCAGGTGGAGTTGCGCTTCGTGGGCACCGGGTTGCACAAGGAGCGTCTGAACCTGGGCTTCATCGCCAGCAACTTCAAGCAGATCTTCGGGCGCTTCGATGGCGTGCTCCGGCCGCATGGGCGGCCGGCCCTGGAGATCGATGGGCTGTGGGGCTTTGTCGAAGATCAATATGTGAAGTGGTAGATACAAAGCTGCGCTTGCTCCCGGCTGTCGCCTATGGTTAGCTCGCTAATTATTAGTTTAGGCAGTTAGAGTTCGTTTCAATGTCCCATACCGATCAACACCGCTTCGCCATGCAGCTCGCGCAGATGTCGCGAGCCTGGCGGGCGGAGCTGGATCGCCGGCTCGTCGACCTCGGCCTGTCCCAGGCACGCTGGCTGGTTCTCCTGCATCTCGCCCGCTTCGAAGAACTCCCCACCCAACGTGAACTGGCGCAGAGCGTCGGCGTCGAGGGCCCGACCCTGGCCCGGCTGCTCGACAGCCTCGAGGCCCAGGGGCTGGTGCAGCGCCTGGCCGTCGCCGAGGACCGCCGGGCGAAGAAAATCACCCTGTGCCCCAAGGCGCGGCCGCTGATCGAGAAGATCGAGGCCATTTCCAACCAGCTGCGCAGGGAGGTCTTCACCGGCATCGATGAAGACGAGCTGCGTCGCTGCCAGCAGATCCACGCGCAGATACTGGCCAACCTGGAACGGCGTTGATGCAGGACCTCGAGGCCCTGCACACGCGCTTCGGTCCGCGTTATCCGCAGTTGCTGCTCGGCCTGCTGATGGTCGGCAGCATGGCGATGATCCTCGCCTCCACCAGCATCAACGTCGCCCTGCCGGCGATCATGGCGGACTTCGCCATCGGTCGGCCCCTGGCCCAATGGCTCGCCACCGGCTTCCTCGCCGCGATGACCGCCGGGCTGTTGCTCGCCGCCTGGGCCCAGTCGCGCCTGGGCGCGCGACGCACGGTGCAGGTCGGCCTGCTGGTCTTCACCCTCTGTTCCCTCCTGGCGCTCGCCGCCACCTCGGCCTGGGAGCTGATCGCCCTGCGCATCGTCCAGGGCGCCTGCGCCGGGATCATCCAGCCGCTGGCGATGGTGCTGATCTTCCGCATCTTCGCCGAGGGTGGCCGGGGCATGGCCCTGGGCATCTACGGGCTCGGGGTGATGATCGCGCCGACGCTCGGCCCGACCATCGGTGGCTACCTCATCGACCACTTCGGCTGGGAGGCGGTGTTCTGGTTACCGCTGCCCATGTGCCTGCTGGCGGCGCTCGGCGCCCAGTGGCTGATGCCGTCGGACCGCGACCGGCGCACACCGGGCGTCGACCTCGTCGCCTTCCTCTACCTCGGCGTCGCGCTGTTCGCCCTCCTCGGCGCCCTGGCCGAGGCCCAGCGCTTCGGCTGGCTGGCGCCGAGCTGCTGGATTCCCGGGCTGCTCGGCGTGCTGGCGACCCTGGCCTTCGTCCTGCGCAGCCGTGCCAGCGAGCGACCGCTGCTGCCCCTGTCACTGTGGCGGCACGCCGCGTTCCGCAAGGCGAGCGGGGTGGCGCTGGTGCTCGGCCTCGGTCTCTACGGCTCCACCTACCTGATCCCGTTGTTCCTGCAGACGGTCGAGGGCTACAGCGCCGGCCGCGCGGGGCTGTTGCTGCTGCCCACGGGCGTAGTGCTGGGCCTGGCGTCCTTCATCGGCGGCTGGCTCAGCGACAAGCTTTCCGCCGCACTGCTGCTGGTGGCCGGCCTGCTGGTGTTCGCGGCTTCGAGCCTCGGGCTGGGGCTGGTGGAGAGCGGTGCGTCCTTCGTGTTGCTGTGCTTCTGGGCCTGCGTCGGCCGCCTCGGGCTGGGGCTGCTGCTGCCGGCGCTGAGCACCGGTTCGCTGGATGTGCTGAGTGCCGAGGAACTGGCCCTCGGAGCGGGCGCCATCACCTTCGTGCGCCAGCTCGGCGGTGCCTTCGGCGTCAACCTGGTGACCTTCTTCCTGGAGTGGCGCCACCATGCCGGCGGCGGTGATGCGCTGGCCGAAGCCCTGGCGTTCCAGCAGACCTTTTGGCTGGTCGCGGGGCTTTTCCTGCTCGCTCTGTGGCCCGCCTGGGGCGTCAAAGCGACAAAAGGCTGACGTGGCTCTATAAATGTTCGCCAAGGGTGTGAAATACGTCACTTTCATGGCGAACTTGAAGTAAGATTCCTACAGCCTGATGGCCCAAGGCCGGTACGCCGGGCAATCTGGGAATTTGCATCCATACTTATTTTCTGTTGGGTTTCAGGGATCGTTTCCCAACGCGTCCACTTTCAATGCCAACGCCTGACTTTCGCCCCTCCATGGATACCGGATCGTAGGGAGGTGGCCGTGGCGTTCGAGCCGGCATGACCGGGGGAGGGCACATGGCTCGAGTCAACAGGATCCTCGTTGCGTTTGCATCGGGACCCATCCTTTATTCCGGCCTGGCGTCCGCCATCGGCCTGGGCGAGATCACCCTGCATTCCGCGCTGAACCAGCCCCTGGAGGCGGAAATCGGCCTGCTCGACGTGGGCGACCTGACCGACAGCGACATCAAGGTCAGCCTGGCGTCGGCCGAAGTCTTCGAGCGTTCCGGCGTCGACCGCGTGCTGTTCCTCAACGACCTGCGCTTCAGCCCCATGATCCGGGGCTCCAGCGGCCGCATCCGCGTGGTTTCCAACAAGCCGGTGCGTGAGCCCTACCTGAATTTCATCGTCGAGGTGGCCCGGCCCAACGGCCGCCTGCTGCGCGAATACACCCTGTTGCTGGACCCGCCGGAGTTCTCCGCCTACAACCCCGTGGCCGCGCCGCTGGGCGCTGCCGCCAGCCAGCGCGACGGCCGCCGCGGCGATGCGCCCAGCAGCACCCGCCAGCCTGCCCCTGCAGCCGCGCCGCCCGCCACCCAGGGCAAGCGCTACACGGTGGTCAAGGGCGACAGCCTGTGGGCGATCGCGCAGCGCCAGAGTGCCGGTAGCGGCATGAGCACGGCGCAGATGATGAACGGCATCCATGCGCTCAACCCCAGCGCCTTCGCCAATGGCGACCCGAGCCGCCTGAGCGTGGGCCAGAGCCTGCTGCTGCCGGATGCCGCGACGCTGTCCGCGAGCACCTCGACCGCTCCGGCCACCGCGCCGGGCAGTGACGTACGGGCGACCTCGGGTAGTGCCCCCGGCCCGGTCCCCGCGCCCGCCAACCCGGGCCAGCCGGCGCCGCTGCCGCAGCAGATCGCCGAAGTACAGCGTCGTGTCGACACCGAGCTGCTCAACAGCGAGAACGAACGCCTGCAATTGCGCCAGGACATCGCCGACCTCCAGCTCAAGCTGGAGAACCTGCAGCGCCAGATGGAGCAGAAGGATGCCCAGCTGGCGCGCCTGCAGGGCGCCCTGGACACCCAGGGTGCCGAAGGCGCGAGCGTGCCGCCGGCAGCCGATGCCGTCGCAGCGGACGCCAGTGTTGCGGGCAGCCAGGCCCAGGACCCCGTCGGTTCCCAGCCGCCGATCACCCCGGGCGAAACCCAGGCGCCGGCCTCCAGCGAAGCGCCCGCGCCCGACCCCGTTGCCGACGCCGTGCAACCGCAGGCGGCTTCGCCGGACGCCGCGCCCCAGGTGGCGGTCGAGGCGCCGGCTGGCCCGGACGCCTGGTCCCGTGGCCTGCTGGCCATCGGTGGCGTGCTGCTGTTGGCCGTCCTGGCCCTGGTGCTGCTGCGCCGCCGCCAAGGGGCTCGCCCCGAGGAAACCGGGCTGGAGCACGAACCCGAGCCCAGGGTGCGCCCGGCTGCCGTGGCCGTCACTGCCGAGCGCCCGCGCATCAGTGCCGTGCCCCGGTCCCGGGCGGAGCCCGTGGCCGCCACCGCCGCTGCGGTGGCCGCCGTGCCCGCGCCTGCACCGGCGCAGCGCCCGCAGCCCCAGCCCGTTGCCCCGCGTGCCTCCAGCGATTCCCTGGATGGCGCCAACATCTACATCGCCTACGGTCGCTTCAGCGATGCCGAGAGCGCTCTGCGCGCGGCCATCGTCCAGGAGCCCAAGCGCACCGACCTGCGTTTCCGCCTGCTTGAGGTGCTTGGCGAGCTGCGTGATCCGAGCGGCTTCGCCGCCGAGGAGCGGAGCCTGCTGGAGATGGGCGTCGGCCCGGCGCGTATCGAGCAGATCAAGGCCCGCTACCCCGGCATCGATCAGAACCACAGCGCCGAGCCGATGCTGGCCGATCCGGAGTTCGTCCTCGCTGACGAGGCTTCCGACCAGCCCCCGGCCGCGCTTGTCGTGCACCGTGACGACGAGCTGACCGACGAGTTCCAGCTCAACCTCGACGACCTGCCGCTGGATGCCGACTGGGACAGCCTCAGCCCCTTCAAGACCGAGGCGCCCAAGGCCAAATCTGCGGGCAAGGCCGAGCCGGTGCAGCACCACGTCGACCCTGCGTTCCGCAGCAACCTGCAGGACATGCCCGAGGTGTTCGAACTGGATGACCTGGAGCAGGCCGACCGCCTCGAACTGCCGGACCTGCCCCAGGCCGAAGAGTTGGGCGAACTGACCTTCGACTTCGAGGACCCGCTGGAGGCCGATGACGACCTCGACCACCTGGCCGCGCGCCAGGAGAACCTGATGAAGCTCAACCTGGCCCTGGCCTACATCGACCAGGGCGACGTCGAAAGCGCCTGCAGCATCCTCAACGAGGTGATCGATGGCGGCGACGAGGAGCAGAAGCAGGAGGCCCGCCAGCTGCTGGCGAAGATCGCCTGACCGCTTGCGCAACACCCCAAAGCCCGGACTTCGTTCCGGGCTTTTTCATGGCTGAACCCTGCACGTATTGCCTGGCAGCGCTTCGCGGGCAGAGCCCGCTCCTGCAGGGAAGAGAGTCGGAGGCTTAGAACACGCGGCCGAGCTTGAGGTAGAGCGCCTGCTCGGACGCGTCGTTGAGGCCGTAGCTGAAGTCGAGCGGGCCCAGCGGCGTGTCGAAGCTTATGAACAGGCTGCCCGCATTGATGTAGCCGCTGTCGAAGCTGTTGTCGTGGTTCCAGGCCCGGCCGCGTTCGAGGCTGGCGCCGAGATAGAAGGGGAAGTCCAGCGGCAGGAACGAGCGCTGGGTCATGCGCCGGTAGTAGACCAGCCGTGCCAGGGCGACGTTCTGCCCGGAGATGGAGTCCTCGCGATAGCCCGACAGCTGGCGTGCACCGCCGAGCTGGAAACTGGAGGTGACCACCTCGGCGCTGTCCAGCGTGCGTCCGTAGCGGCCGCCGAGGACGAAGGTGTTGGCGTCGCTGGAGAGTGCCTTGTCCAGGCTCAGCTCCCACTGGCGGTAGCGGTCGTCGGAGCCCAGTTCGGGGTCGTACTGGCGCAGGGTCACCTTGATGTCCTCGCCCTCGTGCGGGTAGTCCACGTTGTCGAGGGTGTCGAACGAGTACTTCGCCTCGTAGTAGCCCTCGCTGAAACTGAAGCTGGGCAGGCGGCGGTCGCCGATCCGCACGTCGGCATCGCCCCAGGCCTGGCCGATGCCGAGGCGCAGCTCGCCGTTGTTGGCGATCTGCCGGCCGATGTTGAAGCCATAGCCGTAGCGCTGCAGGCGGTATTCGGCGATGGGGTCGTTGTCCAGGGTGGCGTCCACGTTCTGCGCCTCGGCGGCGAGGTAGGGGGCCACGAAGTAGCGCGAGCCGTAGTCCAGCGGCTGGTAGAACTCGCTGTAGAGCTCCTGGTCGCTGCCGATCTGGGCCCGGGTGAGCCATTCGGCGCCGAGCGTATTGATGCCGTTGACCCGGTAGCTGGCGCCCAGGTTGAAGGTACTGCCGCCGCGCATGTCGTCGTCCAGGCTCAGGCCCAGGCGCAGGTAGTCGGTGCCGGTGCGCTTGCCGCGCGCGTTGATCACCAGCACGTTGCCGTCCTTGCGCTTGACCACGCGGTAATGCACCTGCTCGAAGTAATCCAGGCCGTAGAGCGTGCCCATGTCGCTCTGCAGGCGCTCCAGGTCCAGCGGCTTGCCGGTTTCCTGGCGGATGATGCGGCGGATCACCTCGTCGCCCACCTTGGAGTCGTTCTCCACGCTGATGCGGGCGATCACCGGGCGGCGCTCGACCGGCAGGCGCGCCTCCTCCAGCACGGCCTCCTGCCGGCCGCCCGGATGGGCCAGCGGAGCGAAGCGGTTCTTGAGGATGGTGGCGGCGCGGTAGCCGGCGTCGATCATCTCCCGCGCGCGGCCGAAGTCGGTGGCGGAGAAACCGGCCAGGGGCGGCTGCACCAGGATGTCGTCCGGGCCGAGGGTGGCCAGTTGCGCCTCGGAGTTGCGCCGGGTCATCAGGGTCACCGACTGGTTGAGCACATCGACCACCGTGAGCAGTTCCTTGCGCCCGCGCAGCGGGGTGCCGATGTCGACGGTGATCACGAGGTCGACACCCATCTCCCGCGCCACATCCACCGGGATGTTGTCCACCATGCCGCCGTCCACCAGCAGCTGGCCGTCCACCTCCACCGGGGCGAACACCGCCGGGATCGACATGCTGGCGCGGATCGCCTGGGGCAGGTGGCCCTTGCGGAATACCACCTTCTCGCCGGTGGAGATGTCGGTGGCCACGGCACGGAAGGGGATGGCCAGGCGGTCGAAGTCACGTGTGTCGCTGGTGTGCACCAGCAGGCTCTCCAGCAGCAGGGCGAGGTTCTGGCCCTGGATCACGCCGAGCGGCAGGCCCAGGCTGCCGTCGTCGCGGAAGCTGAGCTTCTGCTTGACCAGGAAGTCGCGGTCGTCCTGCTTGCGGCGGAAGGGGACGTCGTCACGCAGCGGCGCATCGGAGAGCGCCTGGCGCCAGTCGATGGCCAGGGCCAGCTTCTCCAGTTCGTCGACGCTGTAGCCCGAGGCGTAGAGGCCGCCGATCACCGCGCCCATGCTGGTGCCGGCGATGGCATCGATGTGCACGCCCTGTTCCTCCAGCGCCCGCAGCACGCCGATGTGCGCCAGCCCGCGCGCGGCGCCGCCGGACAGCACCAGGCCGATGCGTGGGTGGGCCTGCTCGGCCAGCGCGGCCAGTGGCAGGACAATGAGAGCGAGGAATAGAAGCACGCGGCGCATAACGCATCCCTGGTCAGGCGGGGAGGAAAAGGCCGCTATTATAGGCACCCCGCACTCCACCACCGAGCATCGCCATGCCCAGCGCCAGGCCCGAAATCGTCATCACCTATTGCACCCAGTGCCAATGGCTGCTGCGCGCCGCCTGGCTGGCCCAGGAGCTGCTCAGCACCTTCGCCGAGGACCTCGGCCGGGTGGCCCTAGAGCCGGGCACCGGCGGTGTGTTCCGCATCACCTGCGATGGCGAGCAGATCTGGGAGCGCAAGGCCGATGGCGGCTTCCCCGAGGCCAAGGTGCTCAAGCAGCGGGTCCGCGATCGCATCGATCCGACGCGTGACCTGGGCCACAGCGACCGGCCCTGAACCTTCTTGCCCCAGGTCAAGCCCGACCCGTTGGTGCAGGCATAGCCTGACGGCATTCCCCTTTCCTGGAGTGCCGTCATGAGCATCATCGTCACCGGTGCCGCCGGCTTCATCGGCAGCAACCTCGTCCGGGCCCTCAACCAGCGTGGCGAGACGGACATCATCGCCGTCGACGACCTGACCGAGGGCGACAAATTCCGCAACCTCGCCGATTGCGAGATCCGCGACTACCTGGACAAGCGCGACTTCGTCCCGCGCTTCGCCGAGGGCGCCTTCGGCATGGTCCGCGCGCTGTTCCACCAGGGGGCCTGCGCCAGCACCCTGGAGGCGGACGGGCGCTACATGATGGACAACAACTACCGCTACAGCTGCGAGTTGCTGGACGCCGCGCAGCGTCGCGGCTCGCCCTTCATCTATGCCTCGTCGGCCGCCGTCTACGGCGCGGGGCGGGTCTTTCGCGAGGCCCGCGAGCACGAGCGGCCGCTGAACGTCTACGGCTACTCCAAGTTCCTCTTCGACCAGCGCGTGCGTCGCCTGCTGCCCCAGGCCCGTGCCCAGGTGGTCGGGTTGCGCTACTTCAACGTCTACGGCCCGCGCGAGGGGCACAAGGGACCGATGGCCTCGGTGGCGCTGCATTGCTTCCAGCAATACCGCGCGCACGGGCGGGTGCGGCTGTTCGAGGGCTGCGACGGCTTCGCCGATGGCGAGCAGCGGCGCGACTTCGTCTCGGTGGAGGACGTGGCGCGGGTCAACCTGCATGTTCTCGACCACCCTCAGTGCTCGGGCATCTTCAACCTCGGCACCGGTATCGCCCGGCCCTTCAACGCGGTGGCCATGGCGGTGATCAACGCCCTGCGCGCCGAGGCCGACCAGCCACCGCTGGGCCTGGCCGAGCTGGTCGAGCGCGGGGTGCTCGTCTACGAGGCCTTCCCCGAAGCCCTGCGCGGGCGCTACCAGAGCCATACGCAGGCGGACATCGACCTGCTGCGCGAGGCCGGTGCCGGCGAAGGGTTCCTCGACCTGGAGACCGGCGTGGCGCGCTACTGCCGCTGGCTGCTGGAGCAGGAGCGGGCCTGAGGCGGGCGTGTATCAGGACGTTTACCCCGGCTTTACACAGGGCTGACGCCCGCCGGTGCGGCCCCGGCGAATAATGCTCTCGGGCGGCCGCGATCCTGCTGCCGCCGTGCAGCGAGGTGAACGATGTCCTTGAAAACAACCATGACGCTGGCGTTGCTGGTGCTCGGCCTCTCCACCCAGGCGTTCGCCGGCCCGGGCCCGGGAGGTCCCGGCGGGCCCGGTCCGGGCGGCCCCGGCGGCTGGGGCCCTGGTCCGGGCGCTGGCGGGCACGGTCACGGCCTGCCTTCGGGCGCACGGGAGCTGTGGATCGGCAGCGCGCTGTATTTCGTCGCCGCCGGCACCTACTACCTGTGGAACGCCGACGTGCAGCGCTACGAGGTGGTGGCCCCGCCGCCGGTGGTGCAGGGCAACAGCGTGGCCAGCTACGAGGTGATCGCCTATCCGGCCAACGGCCAGAGCGTCGAGCAGCAGGGCCGCGATCGTTACGAATGCCACGGCTGGGCGGTGTCCCAGAGCGGCTTCGACCCGGCCACCATGACCCGCCCGGTGGGCAGCGACAGCACCGAACGCTACCGCCGCGCGCTGGGCGCCTGCCTGATGGGACGCGGCTACAGCGTCAACTGAGAAGCCGGGCCGCGTTGAACCGTGGCCCGGACTCCAGCCTGGGGCCCCGGCGGCCTCGCTTCTGTGCTGAAGCACGGGCTAGGGTTCAGTGCGCCGCTTCGGCGGGCTTCACAGCGTTGGCTTTGCGCGTCGGGAAGGCGATGGCGATGATGATCAGCGCGCCACCGGCGAGCATGCGCAGCGAGGGCTCCTCGCTGAACAGCCACCAGGCGAAGGCGATGCCGTAGACCGGCTCCAGCGCGAAGATCACCGCCGTGGTACGGGCGTTCAGCACCTTCAGGCTGGCCACGAACAGGCTGTGGGCGAGGCCGGTGCAGAGCACGCCGAGCAGGGCGATCCACAGCCAGTCGATGGCCCGTACCGTGGGCAGCAGCGACCAGCCCAGGGGCAGCACGCAGACGACGATGCAGAGGTTCTGCCAGAGCGCCACCTTCACCGGGTCCAGCCCACGGGTGCTGGCGCGGTTGAGCAGCGACAACAGGGAGAACAGCAGGCCGGAGAGGATGGCCGCGATCAGCCCCTGGGTGGCGTCGCTGGCGAAATCGAAGGCCGGGGTCACCAGCACCAGGCCGACGCTGACCAGGACGACCACCAGCATCTCGCGCAGGTGGATGCGCTCGCGGAACAGCAGCCCCTCCAGCAGCAGCGTGAAGGCCGGGAAGCTGGCGAAGCCCAGGGTGGCGATGGCCACGCCGCCGACCTTCACCGCCTGGAAGAACAGCACCCAGTGCCCGCCCAGCAGCAGGCCGCCGAGCAGCAGCAGGGGAACCTGGCGCCGCGACGGGGAGCCGCCCCGGGCGCCGCCGACCAGCCGGGCGAACAGCGCCAGGGCGAGGACGGCGAACAGCGCCCGGCCCAGAGTGATCACCAGCGGCGTGGTTTCCGCCAGCTTGCCGAAGATGCCGGAAAGGCCGAAGAGCAGGGCACCCAGGTGGATGGCGAGCAGCGCGTTGCGTTCGTTCATGCCAGGCGCGCACCGTTGGGCAGCGGCTTGTCGAAGCCGGCCAGCACCACCTTGCCCTCGGCGTCGTGGACGCCGGTCACCAGCACCTCCGAGCGCACTCCGGCGATGCGCTTGGGCGCGAAGTTGCAGACGCACAGCACCTGGCGGCCGACCAGCTCCTCGGCCCTGTAGTGCGCGGTGATCTGCGCGCTGGAGGTCTTCACCCCGAGTTCGCCCAGGTCCACCTCCAGTACGTAGGCCGGCTTGTTGGCCTTGACGTTGGGTGCGGCGGAGACGACGGTGCCGACGCGCAGCTCAACGCGTTCGAAATCCGCCCATTCGATGGTCGATGACATACAGCCCCCTTGTTTGACGATGGCCGCAGTCTAGAGGGCCGAGCGTCGGCTTGTCTGTCGCAGGGCTCGCGGGTTTCGTCGCGATACTCGCGTCACTCGCGCGCGCGACGCAGCGTGCGCGGCGTCACGCCGAACTCGCGCGACAGCGCGGCGGTGAAGGCGCTCTGCGAGGCATAGCCCACGCGGGCGGCGACCTCGGCCACGCTCAGGGCGCTTTCGAGCAGCAGGCGGCGGCCCTGGAGCAGGCGCCGGGTACGCAGGTAGTCCATGGGCGTCTGCCCGGTGGCGGCGAGGAAGCGGCTGTGGAAGCGCGCCACGGAAAGGCCGCAGAGCCGCGCGAGGTCAGCCACCTGCAACGGGCGTGCGGCGTGCTGGTCGATGTGGGCGTCCAGCGCCGCGAGGGGCAGTTCGCCGGGCTCCGTCGCGGCTTCGCTGCCCGGTGCCACCAGGCTGGCGAGCAGCAGGCCGACGCCCTGGGTGGCGATCACCGGGTCGTCGATCGGGCTGGCGGCGAGCCAGCCCACCAGCTGGCTCTGGGCGGGATTGAGCTGCAGCGCACCGGGCGTCTCCAGCAGGCGCCGGCTGGCATCGAAATGCCCGCCGAGCGTGCGTTGCAGCCAGGTGTCGTCGGGCACGTCCAGCACCAGGCACAGGCTGCCGCGCGGGCTGCCGCAGGCATGGTGCTCACCCGGCGGGACCACGGCGAGGTTCTGCCGTTCGACCCGCGCGCCGATGCCGCCCACCTCGAACTCCAGGCTGCCGGTGAGGCCGAACACCAGTTGGGCGTGGTCGTGGCTGTGGGCGAGCAGGTCGTGGTTGTAGCGGCGCAGGGTCAGCATCGGGTTCATGGGGCGGTCCTCGGCAGGCCGCCAGTCTACTCCGTGGCGCGGGCGCCGGCAGTGTCATCGTTCTGCAAGCTAACCGTCACCTGCACTTCACCGGGCCTGCGCAAGATCGGAAAAACCCAGCTGGAGGCCGCCCATGAGCAGCGTTCAACGCCTGGAGCCGGTCGACCCGGCTCGTCCCCGCAAGCAACGCGTCCGCACCCTGTGGATTTCCGACGTTCACCTCGGCACCCGCGACTGCCAGGCCGAGCACCTGGCGCGCTTCCTCAAGCGCCACCACGCCGACCGCATCTACCTGGTGGGCGACATCATCGACGGCTGGAAGCTGCGCAGCGGCATCTACTGGCCCCAGGCGCACACCAACGTGATCCGCCGCCTGCTGACCATGAGCAAGCGTGGCACCGAGGTGATCTACGTCACCGGCAACCACGACGAATTCCTGCGTCGCTACTCCAGCCTGCTGCTCGGCAACATCCAGCTGGTGGACGAGGCGATCCACGAGACCGCCGACGGTCGCCGCCTGCTGGTGATCCACGGCGACCAGTTCGACGTCATCACCCGCTACCACAAGTGGCTGGCCTTCCTCGGCGACTCGGCCTACGAGTTCACCCTGACCCTCAACCGCTGGCTCAATCACTGGCGCGAGCGCTGGGGCTACGGCTACTGGTCGCTGTCGGCCTTCCTCAAGCACAAGGTCAAGACGGCGGTGAACTTCATCAGCGACTTCGAGGAGTCCATTGCCCACGAGTGCGTCAAGCGTGGGCTGGACGGCGCCGTCTGCGGCCACATCCACCACGCCGAGATCCGCCAGGTGGGCGGCGTCGAGTACATGAACTGCGGTGACTGGGTCGAATCCTGCACCGCGCTGATCGAGCACTGGGACGGCACCATCGAGCTCTACCGCCTCGCCGACGACCAGGCGCGCCTTGCCGCCGATACCCGGCAGCCCGCCCTCGAGCCGGCTGCATGAGGGTCCTCATCGTCAGCGATGCCTGGGCGCCCCAGGTCAATGGCGTGGTGACCAGCCTGCAGGCCCTGGTGGCCGAACTGCGCGGGCTCGGCCACCTGGTCAAGCTGCTGTCGCCCCGCGACTTCCGCTCGCGCCCCTGCCCGACCTACCCGGAGATCCCGCTGGTGTGGGACCTCTGGCGCGTCGGGCCGGCGATCCGCGATTTCCGCCCGGATTGCGTGCACCTCGCAACCGAGGGGCCGCTGGGCTGGGCGGCACGGCGCTGGTTGGTCAAGCGTGGCCTGGCCTTCTCCAGCGCCGTACACACGCGCTTTCCCGAATATGTGCACGCCCGCTGGCCGGCGGTGCCGCTGGAATGGGGCTACGCCGTGCTGCGCGCCTTCCATCGCCCCAGCCAGACGGTGCTGGTGACCACCGAGCGCCTGCGTGGCGAGCTGGCCGGGCGGGGGCTGGGGCACCTGTCGCTGTGGCGCAAGGGCGTGGACACCCGCCTGTTCCACCCGCGCCCGCAGCAGCCCCGGCCGCTGAAGCCGGTGTTCCTCTACGTCGGCCGCATCGCCCCGGAGAAGAACCTGCGGGCCTTCCTCGACCTGGACCTGCCCGGCGAGAAGTGGCTGGTGGGTGATGGGCCGCAGCGGGCCGAACTGGAAGCGGACTATCCCGATGCACGCTTCCTCGGCTACCGCCACGGCGAGGCGCTGGCCGAGGCCTATGCCGGCGCCAGCGTGCTGGTCTTCCCTTCGCGCACCGACACCTACGGGCTGGTGATGCTGGAGGCCCTGGCCTGCGGCACGCCGGTGGCCGCCTTGCCGGTGCCGGGTCCGCTGGACGTGCTGGAGGCGGATGTCTCCGGGGTGCTCGACGAGGACCTGCAGAGTGCCTGCCTGCGCGCCCTGGAGCTGGACCGTGCCACCTGCGCCGAGCGGGCCGCGCGCCTGTCCTGGCGGGCGTCCGCCCAGGAGTTCCTGGCACGCCAGCCGCTGCTGGACGGCGAGCTGTGTGGCGAGGCGGTGGCGGAAGGGTCGTTGTCGTAGGGCACGCAGCAATGTATCCGCGTAGCCGCGCGGTCTGGCGCTCCGCATTGATGGGGTTCGCTCCGCTCTACCCATCCTACGAAAGCTCGAAGCTTCGTCGTAGGAGGTGACGTGCGCACCGAAGAGCGCCCGTGAGCGCAGCGCAACCGTCCTCGCGGTGCCTGATGCCTGCACCGCGCCCATGAAAAAGGCCGCCCGAGGGCGGCCTTGCTGTGACCCATTCGGTCAGAGAATGACCTTGTCGCGCAGTTTCTCGGCGGCCAGTTGCAGCGCCTGGATGACCTTTTCCTTGTCGTAGTTCTGGATGCCGTTGGTGTCCAGGTACATGGAGAAGCCCGGCAATTCGTGCTCGACGTAGCTGGAGGTGGCGCCCAGGTCGCGGCGGAAGTCCACCACCTGGTAGATCTGCACGGGGCGAGCGAAGCCCTTGACGGTGATCTGGCCCTTGTCGCGGCACATGATCACGTCCTTGATCAGCGAGTAGGTCTCGTGGGAGATGAGGATCTCGCCGGCCTCGGAGGCGCTTTCCAGGCGGCTGGCCAGGTTCACGTCGCGGCCGATGATGGTGTAGTCCATGCGCGTGTCGGCGCCGAAGTTGCCCACCGTGCAATACCCGGTGTTCAGGCCCATGCGGATTTCCAGGGGCTTGGTGATGCCCTGGGCGCGCCACTGCTGGCGCAGCACCTTCATGTGCTTGCGCATGGCGATGGCCATGGACACGGCGGCCACGGCGTCCTTCTTGGCGCCCTGGGTGGAGGGGTCGCCGAAGAACACCATCACGCAGTCGCCGACGAACTTGTCGATGGTGCCGCCGTATTTCAGGGCGATCTTCGACATCTCGTTGAGGTAGTTGTTGAGCAGGTCGGTCAGGGCCTCGGCCTCCAGCTCTTCGGACAGCTCGGTGAAGCCCTTGATGTCGGAGAAGAACACGGTGAGCTTCTTGCGCTGGGTCTCCAGGCGCACGTGGCGCTTGCCGCTGAAGATCATTTCCCAGACCTGCGGCGACAGGTATTTGGCGAGGTTGCGGGCCAGGCGCGCGGCCTTTTCCTGCTCCAGCTTGATCTCGCTGCGCGCCAGCG
The DNA here is from genome assembly GCF_003234055.1 of Pseudomonas sp. 57B-090624. Classification (NCBI taxonomy): domain Bacteria; kingdom Pseudomonadati; phylum Pseudomonadota; class Gammaproteobacteria; order Pseudomonadales; family Pseudomonadaceae; genus Pseudomonas; species Pseudomonas sp. 57B-090624. The sequence continues at coordinate 148,274 of NZ_QKRU01000002.1, read as the reverse complement.
CCAGGCGCAGGCCCTGCTGGTGCACGAAGAAGGCGGTGATGCAGACGTAGAGCGTGGTGAAGCAGATGCTAACGAAGGACACCAGGGCCGGGGTCGCGAGCTTCAGGTCCGGGTGCGCGACCACCGTGGTCAGCACCGTGGCGCTGGCGGCCACGAGGATCGCCAGGCCTAGCTGGCGCAGGCCACCGATGATCAGTGCGCTGAACGACAGGGTGAGCATGAACATAAGGCTCGGCACCACCGAGAATCCGAGCAGGGCCGCGCCGGCGCCGGCGTGCAGGGCGTCGATGAACAGCAGGATCAGGTGGGTGCGCTCGGGGTGGTCACGCTTGAAGCGCAGGCTCAGGTGATGGGCCAGGTGCGGATAGAGCAGGGCGTAGGGGACCATCCACAGCACGTCGTAGGAGAAGTACTGGATGTAGCTGCCGGCGGCGATGCTGGCGGCCGTGGCGATATAAGCCAGTACGCGAGAGTAATACTCGCGAAGCGGCGGGGTCGGAAGACTGCTTAGCCGGTCTAGATTGGCTGACTTCATGTAAACGAACGATCCCTGATGATTTTCTGACGCGACGTACGGGCGTCCGATGGTCTGCAAGACCTGAGCCAATGCCTGGCGGGTGCGGGATCATAACCAAGTGCCACTACGGCGGCCAAGCATGGCCGCCGAACGGTGGCACGGCCTGGACGTTCAGCTCGCGTTGCGCTCCATCACGGCCTTGTAGATCGACTGCCGGGGTTGGGCGAAGACGCGGCGCAGCATGGGCTCGAAGAATTCCAGGGGCAGGTGTTCGGCCTCGGGGTCGAAGGCGGCGGCATCGTAGCGTGCGCAGAACTCGATGGTCTGGCGGTACTGCGGGTGGTCCTTGAACTGCTCGCGCAGGTGGCGATCCAGGCCCAGGTGATGGAAGAAGTAGTAGCCCTGGAAGATCGCGTGCTTCTCCACCATCCAGTGGTTCTCGGGGCTGACGAAGGGCTTTAGCATCGCCGCGGCGATGTCGGCGTGGTTGAAGGAGCCGAGGGTGTCGCCGATGTCGTGGAGCAGGGCGCAGACCACGTATTCCTCGTCCTGGCCGTCGCGGTGGGCCAGGGTGGCGGTCTGCAGCGAGTGGGTCAGGCGATCGACCGGGAAGCCGCCGAAGTCCCCATCCAGCAACTTGAGATGGGTGAGGATGCGGTCCGGGAGCTGGGCGGCATAGCGGGCGAAGTCCTGGGCGATGATGCTCCAGTCCTCGGCGGTGCCGTCTTCCATGTGGGTGAAGCGGGCGTGGGCATTCATCAGGGGCCTCTCTTGTTGTTGTTTTCGGGGGTTCGCCGCTAGAAGCGGATGCGGCCGGTGAAGGCGTCCTTGAGCATCACCCAGTCGCCCATCAGGCTGTAGAGCGGGTACTTGAAGGTGGCGGGGCGGTTCTTCTCGAACACGAAGTGGCCGACCCAGGCGAAGCCGTAGCCGGCGACGGGCAGGGCCAGCAGCCACAGCCACTGCTGGGTGGCGAGGGCGTAGGCGAGGATGCTCAGCACCAGCAGGCTGCCGACGTAGTGCAGGCGGCGGCATACGTCGTTGCTGTGTTCCTGGAGGTAATAGGGGTAGAACTCGGCGAAGCTGCTGAAACGCTCGGCGGGCGCGGTGCTCATGGGGATGTCTCCTCTTTCTTGTAGGAAGAGAGTGTAGGACTGGTACCTTTCCAGACCAGTGACATTAGGTGCCAGTTTAGTATCCTGGCGCGCCGCCCCATGTTTCGGGCCTTACAGCCCGATTGCTGCCATCTCTGTGGCATTTCCACCGAATAGACGTACTGCCTTCTCACCTGCGCCTGGGTCTGCTGACGGTATCCATCGCCCGTCAATCCTGGCGATCATCGTCCAGTCTTTGTGCCCCATCTGTTTGGCTGCCCACATTGCTCGACGGATATCCTCAGAGCTGTCCCAGGGAGGCCGCTGATCGGGTTGATGAACATCCGCCCGCCGGCGAGGAACGTCTGGCTGCTTTGCAGTAGCAGCGCTTCTCGCGCCGGAGCTTCGGCGCAGCCGGCACCTTGGCCGCTCTTATCTCTGCCCTCACTACCCGGAACTCACCGGCCGGCCAGTCGATATTCCCCCGCTCCAGCGCAATGAGCTCGCTGTGCCGCGGGCCTGTCCAGAAGGCGAAGCTGTGCACGCAGATCCTTCGGAGCAGCCGCCAAGATGGCTTCCTGCTCCTCAACGGCGAAAGGGGCTACATCATCGTCCTGTTGATCGCACCTTTAGTTCGATACTCACAGCCAGCAAGAGGTTGGAATCGATCAGCTCATCGTCCACAGCATCGCTCAAGGCTTTGCGCAGATAACTCCGCAGGTTGGATAAGGTCGTTTGTCGGCCAGTCGGGCAGGCGTCGCGACAGTGGTCTATGCCTCTCTACGCGATCAAGCATGGAGGGCACGGAAATGCCTGAGTACAGAGATGTCGATGGAAGAAGTTGGAATATCGACGATTGGCCTGGCCATTCGTATAAGGCGATGGTCATCAATCGCGCTTACCGTCAATCGCTATTCGCCGTAGAGGATATTCGTGGGCAGAGGCAGATTTTCTTCCGGTGCGAATGGTGTCAGCGCTGGATCACCTCGGCCGGTATACAGGGCGATCACACAGCGCCGCAGCGATTGGAACAGGACGCCGTGCAAGGTCTGACAGCTGGCCTATTTTCGGATTCGCTCTATAACCTCACCCTGTCCTGCCAGGAGTGCAACGGCGGCACCCGGAAGAAGGCTGCTCGACAGAGTCGTAGTTCCTTTAAGCGCGACCGCGAGGCTCAAGATCCGCAACCTGTCGGCGGGCAGTAGAGCTATAGCCAGGACTTCGAGTCCTGGCTTCAAGAGTTTTTGGTGTGATGCAGCTGCGGTTCGTAGCTGTTGATCTCGTCTCTAGTGTGCGCTTTGTGGCGCTTGGCAGTGTTATGGCTCAATGATTCTGGATACCCCGATAGGGCGTTAAGCTTTGCCCAGCCATGAGATGTGTGCGTAACCACACATTGGATCGGCAGTTCACAGTGAGCGACCCCAACCAAGTGTGGTGCGGTGATGTGACATACATCTGGGCGGGTAATCGCTGGATCTATCTGGTAGCAGTCATGGATTTGTAGCGTGGCTATGCCAGCCAAGGACAAGCTGGGGCTGATGTGCTGCGCTACCTGACGGATTACTACAACCATCAATGGCCACACAAGCTACAACGGCAACAGAACGCCAGCGGAAACTAATCACTGGCCGGATAAACCTAAACGAGTGTCCAGTTTTCGTTGACCACAACACCCCTCGAAATGGTGCAGGAAGGCTAGACCAGAGGGCTGCCCTAAATATCGGCGAAGTAGACCATGAGGAGGAACGCGACTCCAGGAAGGACCGAAAACAGCCCGAAGCGAATGCTGATTGCTTTGAGGAACTCCGACGGCTTGGAAGGCAGCTTACGCAGAGCGCCCCAAGCAGCTCCAACTGCGAAATAGACCGCGATAAACCTGATTTCCCCCCCCCCAATCGCTTCTGGCAGTAGCCCTACCAGCAACGCAGGCACGACCACTAGCAAGGAGACCCAGTGGACGAGTTTCGGAAGGCAAAAAAGAAGGATGGCGCCCGAGATGATGAATGCGATCCCATTGAGGGCCGCGGAGCTTTTGCGAGAGAACATTCCATGTCCTTGGTGATTTCAGGAGCGGCATTATCGCCGAACCCGGCCAACATCTCGACATCCTTCTACTGGGATAAAGATGGAGAGACCGCCGGCTTCAGGATGAGGGGCGAAAACAGCAAGGGAGGGTTCTGCTGTTCAGGGGGCAATCAGTGGCAGAGCTGACCGGCATGGCCTACTGGGCGACGCGTCCGCACATGATGATCTCCCCACAGAATAGACCAGGGCCTGGGCGGTAGTTGCATTTGCGCGGTGCTGGCCTTGAGCTATACCGGTCAAACCAACATCAGGGAGGATCAGGTATGACTCTAAGAGACATAGGAATGTTTGTGTGGGGTGGCATCACTGTGGGGCTGGCCGCTTTTGCTCTGTATGTACTGTGGCAGGCGGGGGCGCACATAGTACTGGTGGATGGAAAGCCGAAGCTGCAGCCGTTTGAGCTTCTGGGTTTGTACGTGGCCTTGAAGGAAAACGACAGCTTGGTGGCTGGAATCTTGGGTTTCAGCGGTCTGGCTTGGTCTCACTTCTACAAGGGTTCGGATGCCGGCTAGCTGAGTCGTATGAGGTGTAGGGCGGAATGAAAAAGCCCCGCACTGGGCGGGGCTACTAGCTCATGGTTGGTACTGGTATCCGCGGGTTGTTGCGATGCCTCTGAGCTCTTTAGCCTTCCTTTCGATCTCTTTCTTTGACTTCCCTTCGAAGTCTATAACTGCGTGCTCTGGAAATGGGTCAGGATCTGGCTTGGAGGGGAGTTCCAAATCTGTGCATTCCTTAACAGTAACTCCAAGAACACCTGTAGAGCGAAAGCCTAGAGTTTCAGTGAAATGCTGGTGCGAGAGGCGTGCGGTAATCAAGTCACCGTCATAGCATGAAAGTTTGTTTTCATCTTTTGGGGTTGGTGAAAATACTTGTGAAGTGACTCTTCCTGATTGAACAAAGCTCGGATTCACTTGGCGAAGAAGCATAGTGTCATCGTTCATTGAATGTCATCCATGACGAACTTTACAGATTTATTTATGGTCTGCTCCAGTCTCTCAAAATTTTCAAGAGAGAACTCTTCAAACCAATCTTCCTCCTGCTCAGAGGAAAGGTCGTGAACTTCGACGGCTTTACGCCGGAAGTCCAGTTTGATACTGATGTCATGGCTCTTGCTTTCCCATTCAAGTTGCACTCCACCTTCTTCGGTTGGATAAATGAATGGGTAGCAGCTGCTCGGGAATCGCTCAGAAAAAAAGTGCTCCAGCCAATCCAAATCGGAGGCCTTTGGCGCCAATCCGATTCCATCTAGCCAGCCATCTTTTAATAGGCGAAGCTCATCAATTCTTGCAAGTGGATCATTCATATCTATGATGACCACCTCTTCAATACTTTCAATAGACTGCAGTCGGCCTGTTCTGTCGTACCGGCCGACACCTTTTACCGAAATTTTAATGCCATTTCGGTATCCATTGGTAGCTTCCAGTATGGTGTCAAGATGAACGGCATCCATCTTGACATCAATCTTCCTCCCTCCAGGAGTCTGGATCTCAAAACTCATTCGGTTCTGATTTATCTCAGGAACCAATCCTCTTATAATAATTTCGTCTGTGATGATTTGATTCTGAGATGCTAGCAACAGAAGCCGTCTTGTCGGCTTAGTAAGCGTTCCTTTCCTAATGCTGTTCGGGAATAGCTCTAAAGCCTCACCATCTCTGAGACTTCTGCCAAATCGATCAAAATATCCGAGGAGCGCTGTAGGAACATGTTGCGTGATGTTCTCTTTATATACAGCAGCGTCTATGGCTCTGCCAATGCATTCAGTGGCGCGAACGAAGTACTCTTCATTCGCTGGGGGCAAAAGACCTCCGGTGCCATCATCGTATGAAAAGGCAATTGCTGGTATGGCACTTCCATTTCTAACGCCGGATAGCGCAATCGAAAGCGCGGCAGCAAAGCCCTTTGGACTTCTGACCCTTCCGTCGTGATCTTGTACATATAGCCACTTTGCGACGGCAATAATAAACTCCTCCAGTACTGAAATATCCTTAAGTACCTCGAGGGGAATTGTGTGGTCATCGAACCGCCGTCCAATAAGTCTTGGCTCAATCAGCTGTTTTTTCATTTGAATTCCGTTTCATTTATGGCTATTGGCTCTGCAGTTTAGTCAAGCTTTTTTGGCATTCCAGAACACAATGGAATCACCGTTGCACAAACCTGGTAACCACCTGGAGTCACTCCCCCATGATCCTCCGGTACTCCAGCTGGTACTGGTCATATGGGAGGTTCTGCTGCTGGAGTAGCTTGATCCGTTGTTCCTTCGGTAGACTGATTGCCTCCGCAGCGGTCGGCTGCGGCTTTGGCGGCAACGCACGCGCTGTTTTGATCTCCGAGATCATCTCTTTAGAAATGGCCGCGAGCTGCTTGTCAGTCATCGCTGAGAAGATGCCTTCCCAGGCCGTGGATCTAGTGTCATAGGTCCGGCTTCCGTACTCCTGTCCAGTCTCCCCGTCTCGGATTGATACGCTGGACATGACCCAGGCGTTGCCGCTCCACAGGCCTAGGCCGTAGCGCATGCTGGTCGTTACGTAGCGGAACTTGCTGACATCGATTACGAGGAGGAGGGCGGGAGCGTCCGTTGCTCGGGGCGCTCCATACTGATCGATGACCTTGTATCCGTATGGATAGGCCTCAGTTGCCAGTGCCTTCTTCCACATCGTGCGGAACCGACCCCAGTCTTCGCTGGAGGTAACCTTCTGGTCTCCGCGGAAGTTCACAACTAGGTTTGCGCGCGTATCGGCAGGTAGCGCTATATCAGATGAGGAACCTTTCTTCACGTCTGCAGCGCAGCCGCAGAGTAGAGCCAAGCCAGCAGCGAGAATTGCTGCACGCATTGCGACCTCCGTGTCATGTATATGGCGTTACGCAGTCACAATAAATGCACTGTGGCGGGTGAGCAATGGGCCGGGTAGCCTGTCATTAAGCTGGCATAACCAGCCCAATTCAGACCCGTTATACCCCTTTTTCGGTGGAGCAGTTTCGCCGAAACCCGCGTAAACACTGGGCCTTACATTCACCCTCTTGGGTTAGTATCCTTCGTCGCCAGACCCTGTCCTGTGGTCTCCGTCTGACAGAACAAGAAGGCGCCATGAGCGAACGTACCACGTCATCGAGCTGGGCCCTGGGGATCGTCCAGGCGCTGGAAATGGGCGGCGTCGACTGCCGCAACCTGTTCCCCGAACTGGGGCTCGACTACGCCGCCCTGAACGATCCCGATGCCCGCTTCCCCCAGGACGGCATGACCCGCCTGTGGCTGCGCGCGGTGGAGCTGTCGGGCAACCCGGCCATCGGCCTGAACATGGCCAAGGTGGTGAGGCCGGCGTCCTTCCATGTGGTGGGGTATGCGCTGATGTCCAGCCGCACCCTCAAGGAAGGCTTCGCCCGCCTGGTGCGCTACCAGCGGATCATCGCCGAGGGCGCGGACCTGAGCTTTCGCGCCACGGCCGAGGGCTATGCGCTGGTCCTGGCGATCCATGGCGACCGCCTGCCGCCGGCACGGCAGAGCGCCGAGGCGTCCATGGCCTATTCCCTGGCCTTCTGCCGCTGGATGACGGGGCGGCCGATCAACCCGCTGGAAATCCGCTTCCAGGGCCCGCCGCCTGCGGACATGGAGCCCTATCGCCAGGTGTTCCAGGCGCCGTTGCGGTTCAACGCCGAGCACTATGCGCTGCTGTTCGACCGCGCCGACATGGAGACGCCACTGCCCACGGCCAACGAATCACTGGCGCAGTTGCACGACCGCTTCGCTGGCGAGTACCTGGCGCGTTTCTCCGGCAGCCGCGTGACCCACCAGGCGCGCCAGGTACTGTGCCGACTGCTGCCCCAGGGCGAACCCAAGCGCGAGGTGGTGGCCAGCACCCTGCACCTGTCCCAGCGCACCCTGCAGCGCCGCCTGCAGGAAGAGGGCACCAGCTTCCAGCAATTGCTGGACGACACCCGTCGCGAGCTGGCCGAGCAGTACCTGGCGCAGCCCAACCTGACGTTGCTGGAGACCGCCTACCTGCTGGGCTTCGCCGACCCGAGCAACTTCTTCCGCGCCTTCCGCCGCTGGTTCGATGTCACCCCCGGCGAGTACCGCGCGCGCCTGTAATCGCCTTTCGGGGTCTGCAGGACGTAGAAGGCCGTAGGGGCGACTTCAGTCGCCCAGCGGCGCATGCGCCGCCTGGCATCCGCCGCCGCCCGATCTCCACCTGAAAAGCGAGAGCCGATTCGCACGGCACGACCTGCAGGCCTCAGCGCGTGCGGGAGCCTCAATGCCTCCAGAAATACGGCGTGCAGATCACCAGCACGGTGATGATTTCCAGGCGGCCCAGCAGCATGCCCATGGAGAGCAGCCACTTGGCGCCGTCCGGCAGGCTGGAGAAGTTGCCCGCCGGCCCGATCACCTCACCCAGGCCCGGGCCGACGCCGGACACGCTGCTGGCGGCGCCGGTGAGTGCGGTGATCCAGTCCACCCCCATCAGCGACAGCCCCAGGGCCATGACGCAGATGGTGATGGTGAAGAAGAAGGAGAAGGTGAGGATCGAGCGGACGATCTCTTCGTCGAGGCGGTGGCCGTTGTATTTCTGCTTGATCACCGCGCGGGGGTGGATCAGCTGGTAGAGGTTGGCCTTGAGCAGGATGTAGGCGACCTGGAAGCGGAAGATCTTGATGCCGCCGGCGGTGGAACCGGAGCAGCCGCCGATGAAACCCAGGTAGAAGAACAGCATCAGCGAGAAGTTGCCCCACAGGCTGTAGTCGCCCAGGGCGAAGCCGGTGGTGGTGAGGATCGAGGTGGTGTTGACCGCCACGTGGCGCAGGGCGTCGAGCCAATGCAGCTCGGTGGTCGCCCAGTACCAGGTGCCGAGCACCAGCCAGATCACCAGCAGCAGGCCGAGGAAGCCGCGCACCTGGTGGTCCTTGATCAGCGCCTTGCGGTGCCCGCGCAGGGTGGAGACGTAGAGGGCGAAGGGCAGGCTGCCGAGGATCATCACCACCACCGCGACCCAGTGCACGGCCGGCTGGTGCCACTTGGCCAGGGATTGGTCGGAGGTGGAGAAGCCACCGGTGGAAATCGCCGACATGGCGTGGTTGACCGCGTCGAAGGCGTTCATGCCGGCCAGCCAGAAGCCCAGGGTGCCGAGCAGGGTGAAGCTGACGTAAACCAGGACGATGAACTTGGCCACCATGTGCGAGCGCGGCATGACCTTGTCGGAGCGGTCGGAGGACTCGGTCTGGAACAGGCGCATGCCGCCGATGCGCAGCAGCGGCAGGATCGCCACCGCCATGCCGATGAAGCCGATGCCGCCGAGCCAGTGCAGCAGCGAGCGCCAGATGAGGATGCCGGGTGACATGGTGTCCAGCCCGCTGAGCACGGTGGCACCGGTGGCCGTGATGCCCGACATGCTCTCGAAGAAGGCATCGGTGTAGCTGATGTGCTGGGTGAAGAGGAACGGCAGCGCGGCGAAGATCGCCACCACCACCCAACTGGAAACGGTGAGCAGGTACATGTCGCGCGGGCGCAGGTGCACGTGCTCGGGGCGCCCGGGGATGACCAGCGCCAGGCCGGCGAGGAAGGTGATCAGGCTCGACCAGACGAAGGAGTGGATGTCCTGGGTGCGTTCGAAGATGAACAGCGTCAGCACGGGGATGGCCATGCTCACGGCCAGGGTGATCAGGAATATGCCGATGATGAAGCCGATGATGCGCAGGGTCGGCAATGCCATGGGTCGAGCTCTGAGTTGTCGAGGTCGCCATTCTATCCGGGCTGGGCGACCTGTCCATGCTCGCCGCCTCCGGGGTTCAGTGCTTCCAGAAGGCGCGGGTGAAGAGCACCAGGACGGTGAGGATCTCCAGGCGGCCGAGGAGCATGCCGAAGGTCAGCAGCCATTTCGCCGCATCCGGCAGGCTGGAGAAGTTGCCGGCCGGGCCGATGGTCGGTCCCAGCCCGGGGCCGACGTTGCAGACCGCGGTGGCGGCGCCCGTGATGGCGGTGGTCCAGTCGAGGCCGATCAGGCAGAGGCCCAGGGCGATGACGCCTATGGTCACGGTGAAGAAGAAGGAAAAGGTGATCAGCGAGCGGACGATTTCCTCGTCGATGTTGTGCCCGTTGTATTTCTGCCGGATCACCGCTCGCGGGTGCACCAGTTGCTGCAGGTTGGCCTTGAGCATGACCAGGGCGACCTGGAAGCGGAATATCTTCAGGCCGCCGGCGGTGGAGCCGGAGCAGCCGCCGACGAAGGTCAGGTAGAAGAAGAGCATCACCGAGAAGCTGCCCCACAGGGTGTAGTCGCCCAGGGCGACACCGGTGGTCGTGACCACCGAGGTGACGTTGACGGCGACGATGCGGACGGCGTCGATCCAGCTGTTTTCCGAGTTGGCCCAGAACCAGGTGCCGAAGAGCAGCCAGGTGGTGACCAGGAAGAGGATGAAACCCCGCACCTGGTGGTCGCGGACAAGGGCCTTGCGGTTGCCGCGCAGGCTGGCGACATAGAGGGTGAAGGGCAGGCTGCCGAGGATCATCACCGCCACGGCGACCCAGTGCACCGCTGGCTGCCGCCAGTTCGCGATGGAGCTGTCGGAGGTGGAGAAGCCTCCGGTGGAGATCAGCGAGGCGGCGTGGTTGATGGCGTCGAAGGGGGTCATGCCCGCCAGCCAGAAGGCCAGGGTGCCCAGGGCGGTGAGGCTGATGTAGACGAGGAGGATGTATTTGGCCGCCATGTGCGAGCGCGGCATCACCTTCTCGCCCCAGTCGGAGGATTCCGTCTGGAACAGGCGCATGCCGCCGATACGCAGCAGCGGCAGGATCGCCACGGCCATGCCGATGAAGCCGATGCCCCCCAGCCAGTGCAGCATCGAGCGCCACAGCAACAGGCCGGGCGAGGCGGAGTCCAGCCCGGTGAGGACGGTCGAGCCGGTGGTGGTGATGCCGGACATGGTTTCGAAGAAGGCATCGGTGTAGCTGATGTGCTGGATGAGCACCATCGGCAGCGCCGCGAAGCAGCACACGACCACCCAGCTGGCGGTGGTCAGCAGGTACATGTCGCGGGGGCGCATGTGCACGTGTTCGGGCCGGCCCTGGGCCACCAGGGCGACGCCTGAGATGAACGTGATCAAGCTCGACCAGGTGAAGGCACTCAGGTCGTCGGTGCGATCGAACACCAGCAGCGCCAGCATCGGCACCACCATGCTGATCGACAGGGTGATGAGAAAGATGCCGATGATGAAGGCGATGGTGCGGAGGGTCGGCAGCGCCATGGCATGTCTGGACCGGGGAAGGAGGAGCGAGATTCTACGCAGGTACGTCGGGCTGTAAAGCGGCGTGTAGGCCCGGAATGCTTCGCAACTTCGGCTAGAATGCCGCTTCACTCGAATCTGGAGGTGGCCGATGGAGGCTCTCGACGCTCTGCTCAACCGCGTATCCCTGTCCCGGCTGGTGGAGCCGGCGCCCGATGCGGCGCAACGCGAGGTGCTGTTCCGTGCCGCCCTGCGCGCTCCGGACCATGGCTACCTGCGGCCTTGGCGCTTCCTCACCATCGAGGGCGAGGCCCGCAACCGGCTGGGCGAGCTGTTCGCCGAGGCGGTGAAGGCCAAGGACCCGCAGGCTCCCGAGGCGGCGGTGAACAAGGCCCTCGGCATGCCGCTGCGTGCGCCGCTGCTGGTGGTGGTGATCGCCCGCCTGACCGCCGGGCACAAGGTGCCGGAAAGTGAGCAGGTGCTGTCGGCGGGCTGTGCCGCCCACGGCATCCTGCTTGCCGCCCATGCGCAGGGGCTGGGCGCCATCTGGCGCACCGGCGAGCTGAGCTACGACCCTCGTGTCGCCCGTGGCCTGGGCCTGGCCGACAACGAGCAGGTCGTGGGTTTCCTCTACCTGGGCAGTGTGGAGGGCGAGCGCCGCAGCCCGCCGGAGCTGGCTCCGGCTGATTTCGTGAACGCCTGGGGCTGATCATCGACGGCGGCACCGAAGAACCCGGCTGGAGGTGCCTCCGCCGGGTTTTTCATTGCCTGGGGGGCACTCGGCCTTGCGGGTGCAGCGGCAGTTCGATGCTGGCGACGAAGCCACCGCCGGGGTGGTTGGCCAGCGCCAGCGAGCCGCCGTGGCGTTCCACGGCGCGACGGGCGATGGCCAGCCCGAGGCCATGGCCCGCTGCAGCCTGGCCCGGGGCACGGTAGAAGGGCTCGCCCAACTGCGCCAGGTGCTCCGGTGCAACGCCGGGGCCGTGGTCGCGGACCTGCACGCGCAACAGGCCGTCGGCCTGGCTGGCGTCCAGTTCCACCGGCTGTTCGGCCGGGTTGAAGCGCAGGGCGTTGCGCAGGAGGTTGTCCAGGGCGCGCTCCAGCATGTCCGGCCAGCCGTCCAGGCGCAGCTCGGCGGGGCAGCGGATCTCGACGCGCTGCTCGGGGTACAGCAGGCGCGCGTCGTCGGCGAGGCCCGCCAGCAGCGGACGCAGCTCGATCGGGTGGGTCGCACCGGGTTCGGCATCCAGGCGCGCCAGGGCGAGTATCTCGCTGATCAGCGCTTCCAGCCGGTCGCATTCCTGGCCCAGGCGCGGCCACAGGGCCTCGCGCTGTTCGGGCCCCGCGCGTTCGGCCAGGGCCAGGGCGATGCGCAGGCGCGCCAGGGGCGAGCGCAGCTCGTGGGAGACGTCACGCAGCAGCTGGCGCTGGCTGCCGATCAGCCCCTGCAGGCGCTGGCCCATGCGGTTGAAATCGCCGGCCAGCACGCCGAGTTCGTCGCGGCGCCGGGACAGGCGTTCCAGGCTGTCCTGCTGGTAGGCGGTCTTGCCGAGGTCGTGCACGGCACGGCGCAGGCGGTTCAACGGACGGGTGATATAGAGGGTCAGTGCCAGGCTGAACAGGGTCAGCACCACCAGCGCGATGCCCAGGGCGCTGAAGGGCCAGAGCAGGCTGCCGCGGTGCCAGGCTTCCAGTTCGGGGTAGGGGATGCGGTAGATCAGCAGGAACGAGTCGCCGCTGCGCGGGCTGGTGTATTCCTCGGTGAGGCGGCGCCAGGGCAGGCGCTCGTCGTGCTGGCGGGCCTCGAAGGCGGCGGCGCGGGGCGGGAAGGTGCCGCGCACCACCGGCTGGCCGCTGTCGTTGAGGATCTGCACGTCGATGCGGGCGCGGCGCTTGAACTGTTCGAGCAGGCGCTGCACCTCGTCCGGCCCGCCGACCTCGTAGCGCTGCACCAGGGTTTCCGCCAGGCCCTGCAGGGCAGGGTGGCGGCTGAGGATCCAGGCGTCCTGGTTGAGGGCGCGGCCCAGCAGCATGGCGAGGCCGGCGACCAAGGCCAGGGCGAGCCAGAAGGCGGCGAGGATCCGCCAGAACAGTGAACGCACGCGAGTCTCCTCCGGAAACGGCAAAGCCCATCAGGCGGGTGCCTGATGGGCACTGGGGCTGGCGGTCAGGCCGCCAGGGTCATTGGGTCTTCTGCGCGCGCTGGGCTTTCCAGGCCTCGAACTCGGCGCGTTCGGCGCGGCGCTCCTCCATCTTCTTCTGCAGCTCGTCGAACTCCTTCTGCTGCTCGGGCTTGAGCAGCGCGCGGATGTCGGCGCGGTTCTTTTCCTCGCTGGCCTTCAGTTCGTCCTGCATGGCCTTCTTGTCGGCGGCGGGCAGCTTGTCCAGGTACTTCTGGGTGATGTCGTGGCGGCTTCTCATGGAATCGCCCATCAGCTTGCCGACCTGGTGACGCTGTTCGCGGCTCAGGTCCAGCTCCTTGAACAGGCCGGGGCCACCGTGACCGGGGCCGCCGAAGCCGCGCTCCGGGCCGGGGCCGTCTTCGGGCATGGCCATGGCGACGGTGGGCAGGGCGGCTGCGAGCAACAGGGCGGCGATTGTCTTGCGCATGGTCTATCTCCTTGTTTCTGAACCGGCTGGTTGCCGGATGTGCTCAGTCTAGGGAGGGCAAGGTCAAGGGCGGTCAGGCCTGGGTAAAGCTTGGGTAAAGAGAGGTTCAGCTCGCCGATACGAATGGCTCGGGACGAGCCGGGGCGAGGCCCGGGCAGCCTGCCTCAGGTGCTGTAGTAATAGCCGCGGCTGCGCAGGGCGACGATGCGCGGCCTGCCGTCGGCGTGTGGGCCGAGCTTCTTGCGCAGGTTGCTGACGTGCATGTCCAGGCTGCGGTCGTAGAGGGTCAGCTTGCGGCCCAGGGCCAGTTGCGCGAGTTCCTGCTTGTCCAGCGGCTCGCCGGGCTGGCGCAGCAGGGCTTCGAGCAGGCGGCCTTCGGAGACGGTGAGGCTGATCTCGTGTTCGCCGACGTTGACCACGCCACGCACCGGGCTGTAGCAGAGGTCACCCAGCTCCAGCTGGCTGGATTGCGATGGCGGCTGGGTGCGGCGCAGCACGGCGCGCAGGCGGGCAGTGAGCTCGCGCGGGTCGCAGGGCTTGGCCAGGTAGTCGTCGGCACCCAGTTCCAGGCCGAGGATGCGGTCCAGCGGCTCGCCTCGCGCAGAAAGCATCAGTACCGGCAGCTCCGGGTGGTCGCTGCGCAGTTGCTTGAGCAGCTCCAGGCCGCTGCCGTCGGGCAGCATCACATCGAGCACCACGGCCGCCGGGGCATGGGCGGCCAGGGCGGCACGTGCGCTGACACCGTCATGGCAGGCGCGCACGCTGAAGCCTTCCTGGCTGAGCCAGCTGTTGAGCAGCTCGCAGAGCTCCTGGTCGTCATCGATAAGCAGCAGTTCGCTCATGGCCGTCGATTCGTCAGTTGATCCACTGCCGGCGCTGGCGTTGCCCGCCACGGGCGAACAGGCCGATCAGCAAGGAAAGCAGTGCCACGCCGCCGCCGATGGCGAACCACATCTGGTCATCGCTGACCAGGCTCGGGGAGCGGTTCGCCTGGGCTTCCTTGAGTTGCAGCTTCAGGCGCTGGTTTTCCTGGCGCAGGCGCGAGAGCAGCGCCGTGTCGCGCTCGGCCGTGGTGCCGTTGGCCAGTTGGGCGGCCAGCTCGTTGCGCTGGCGCTCGCTTTCGGCCAGGCGCTGTTGCAGGACGGTCAGCTCCTGCGCGGCGACGTTCTCCACCGGGCGGGGCTCGACCGACGCGCTAGGAGCGACGGTCGGCAAGGTTTCATCGGCCTGGGCCAGCGGAGCGAGGAGGGACAGGGCGAACAGCAGGGACAGCGAGGCGTGGCGCATCGGAACTCCTGTTTCCTGAATGGATTCGGTGTGCTGCTGTCAGAAGACCTGCTTGAAGGGTTTGACGATCACGCTGGCGTAGACGCCCGACGTGCGGAACGGATCGGCTTCGGCCCAGGACTGGGCGGCGACCAGGGATTCGAACTCGGCGACGACCAGGCTGCCGGTGAAGCCGGCGCTGCCCGGGTCGTTGCTGTCCACGGCCGGGTGCGGGCCGGCCAGCACCAGGCGGCCTTCGGCTTTCAGCTGCTCCAGGCGGGCGAGGTGCGCGGGGCGGTTGGCCTGGCGCTTTTCCAGGGAGTCGGCAACGTCGGAGGAGATGATCGCGTAGAGCATGATGGTCCTTATTCTTGAGTTTTTTCGGATTCGGGATCGTGCATGTGGCGCGCCAGGAAGATGCCCTGGCCGATGAGGAACAGCAGGGTCATGCCCAGGCTGCCGAAGACCTTGAAGTCGACCCAGAACTCTTGGTAGGTGAAGGCGACGAAGAGGTTGGCGCAGCCGCAGAACAGGAAGAAGACGATCCAGGCCAGGTTCAGGCGCACCCAGATGGCCTGGGGCAGCGAGACGGCGTGGCCCATGACGCGCTGGATCAGGGGCTTGTCGCCGATGAAGTGGCTGGCGGCGAAGCCAAGGGCGAACAGCCAGTTGACCACCGGTGCCTTCCACTTGAGGAAGGTCTCGCTGTGGAAGGCCAGGGTCAGGCCGCCGAATACCAGGCAGGCGGCCAGGGTCAGCCACTGGCCTTTCTCCAGGCGGCGCTGGGTGAGGAAGATCGCGCCGTAGACCACCACCGAGGCGGCGATCAGTACGGCGGTGGCGCTGAAGATGCCGCCCAGCATGACGCTGTGCCCGGCGAATTCGATGGCGCGGGGGTCGAGCTTGTAGACGATGAAGAAGAGGATGAGCGGGATGAAGTCGATGAATTGTTTCACGGCGGCAGCCAGAAGCGGGATGTGCCGGCATAATAACAAACCATTCCCTTAGCGAAAGCGCATGCCATGCACATTGATCTGCACTGTCACAGCACGGCCTCCGACGGCGCCCTGGCGCCCGCCGTGCTGGTGGCGCGCGCCCATGAAAAGGGCGTTCGGGTGCTGGCGCTGACCGACCACGACACCCTCGAGGGGCTGGAAGAGGCCCGCAGCGCTGCCGCCGGGCTGGATATCGAACTGATCGACGGCGTGGAGCTGTCCTGCACCTGGGGCGGCGCGACGATTCACGTGCTCGGCTATGCCTTTCGTCCGGACGCCCCGGAGTTGCGCCAGGCCATCGCCGACCTGCACCAGGGGCGCTGGTCGCGGGCCGAGGAGATCGACCGTCGTCTCGCGGCCAAGGGCATGCCCGGTGCGCTGGAGGGTGCGCGGGCGATCCAGCGCGAGCTGGGTGACAGCGGCAACGCCCCGGCGCGGCCGCACTTTGCCGAATTCCTGGTGCGCGAGAAGCATGTGCGCGATCGCGCGGAGGCCTTTCGCAAGTGGCTGGGCTCGGGCAAGCTCGGCGACGTCAAGCAGCACTGGCCGACCCTGGCCGAGGCGGTGGGTACGCTGCGTGCCGCCGGGGCCTGGATCAGCCTGGCGCATCCCTACCATTACGACTTCACTAAGACCAAGCGTCGCAAGCTGGTAGCGGATTTCATCGCCGCCGGCGGTCATGCGCTCGAGGTGGTGAACGGCATGCAGCCTGCGGAGCAGGTGGGCACGCTGACCATCCTCGCTCGCGAATTCGGCATGCTGGTGAGCGCCGGCAGCGATTTCCATGCACCTGGGGACTGGTCGGAGCTGGGCGTTTACCGACCCATACCGGAGGACCTGTCGCCCCTGGCGGCGCGTTTCCAACATGCACAACGACCAACTGAACGCTGAGCAGGGAGATAACGTGAGTCAGTTTTTCCAGGTCCACCCGGAGAATCCCCAGCCGCGGCTGATCAAGCAGGCGGTGGAGATCGTCAGGGCGGGGGGCGTGATCGTCTATCCGACCGACTCCGCCTATGCGGTCGGCTGCGCCATCGGCGAGAAGAACGGCGTGGAGCGCATCCGCCGCCTGCGCCGTCTGGACGACAAGCACAATTTCACCCTGGTCTGCCGCGATCTTTCCGAGCTGGGGCTGTTCGCCAAGGTCGATACTGCGGCGTTCCGCCTGCTCAAGGCGCATACCCCCGGCCCCTATACCTTCATCCTCAGTGCCACCCGCGAGGTGCCGCGCATGCTGCTGCACCCCAAGCGCCGTACCATCGGCCTGCGGGTGCCGGACCACCCCATCGCCCTGGCGCTGCTGGAAGAGCTGGGGGCGCCGCTGATGAGCGCCACCCTGACCCTGCCCGGCGAAGCGCTGCCGATGAGCGATCCCTATGAAATGCGCCAGATCCTCGAGCACCAGGTGGACCTGATCATCGACGGCGGTTATGGCGGCATGGAGGCCTCCACCGTGGTCGACCTTTCCGAAGGCGAGCCGCGCCTGGTGCGTGCCGGTTGCGGCGACCCCACGCCCTTCACCACGGACGCCGAGGCGTGAGCGCAGAGGCTGCGCCCCAGGTCGACAGCCAGGCAGGAGCCCAGCAGGAGCTGCCCTTCGCCCTGGTCTACGGGCAGGCTGTCACCGAGCTGCCTGTCGACCTCTATATCCCGCCGGATGCCCTGGAGGTGTTCCTCGAAGCCTTCGAGGGGCCGCTCGACCTGCTGCTCTACCTGATCCGCAAGCAGAACATCAACATCCTCGACATCCCCGTGGCGGAGATCACCCGCCAGTACATGGGCTACGTCGAGCTGATGAAGTCCGTGCGCCTGGAACTGGCCGCCGAGTACCTGGTGATGGCCGCCATGCTCGCCGAGATCAAGTCGCGCATGCTGCTGCCGCGCTCCAGCGAGGCCGAGGCGGAGGAGGAGGACCCCCGTGCCGAGCTGATCCGCCGCTTGCAGGAGTACGAGCGCTACAAGGCCGCCGCCGAGGGCATCGACATGCTGCCGCGGGTCGGCCGCGACACCACCGTGCCGCGCCTGGATGCCCCCGAGGCACGGGCGCGCAAGCTGCTGCCGGACGTCAGCCTGGAAGAGTTGCTGCTGTCCATGGCCGAGGTGCTGCGCCGCGCCGACATGTTCGAAAGCCACCAGGTGACCCGCGAGGCGCTGTCCACCCGCGAGCGCATGAGCGAGGTGCTGGAGCGCCTGAAAGGCGGCGCCTTCCTGCCGTTCGTCAGCCTGTTCACCGCCGAGGAAGGGCGCCTGGGCGTGGTGGTGACCTTCATGGCGGTGCTGGAGCTGATCAAGGAACAACTGGTGGAGCTGGTGCAGAATGAGCCCTTCGCACCCATCCACGTCCGTGCAAGAGCCGAGTAGATGAACCTGAACGACCCCAAGGAGCTGGCCTCCCTGCTCGAGGCTTACCTGTTGGCTTCCGGCAAGCCGCTGTCGCTGGAGCGTATCGCAGAATTGTTCGAGGAAGCCGAGCGACCGGAGCTCGCGCAGATCCGTGCCGCACTGGCGATCCTGGCCACGTCCTGCAAGGGGCGCGCTTTCGAACTCAAGGAAGTGGCATCCGGTTACCGTCTGCAGGTGCGCGAGCGCTTCGCTCCCTGGGTCGGCCGCCTCTGGGAGGAGCGCCCGCAGCGCTACTCGCGCGCCATGCTGGAGACCCTGGCCCTGATCGCCTACCGCCAGCCGATCACCCGGGGCGAGATCGAGGATATCCGTGGCGTGACGGTGAACAGCCAGATCGTCAAGACGCTGATGGAGCGCGAGTGGATCCGCGTGGTCGGTTACCGTGACGTGCCCGGCCGTCCGGCGATGTTCGCCACCACCAAGGCCTTCCTCGATCATTTCAACCTCAAGAACCTCGACGAGCTGCCGCCGTTGGCCGCCCTGCGCGAGCTGGAGCCCGAGCCGGTGCTGGCCCTCGATGATGTCGACGTGCCGGTGCCCGAAGGCCTGCAGGCCCGTGCCGGCCTGGCGGGCGAGGAGCCGGCCGAGCCCCGCGAGGAAACCAGCTTCCGCTCGCTGCTGGCGGAGCTGGACACCATGGAACAGGGCCTGAAGATCGACTTCGACGACCTGCCCGCCCCCGAAACCGAGCAGCCGACCGCTGAGGCGCCTGCCGAGGCGGAGGAGGGCGACGCGGCGCTGTTGGGCGATGGCTCCGACGAGACCCGCCACTGAGGCCGAAAGACGAGGCGCGACGATGAAGGACCCCTGCATCAAGGTCTGCCAGTTCTCCGACGATGTCTGCCGGGGCTGCGGGCGTACCCGTGGCGAGATCAAGGCCTGGAAGAAACTTGGCAAGGCGGAGCGCCGCGAGGTGCTGGCCGAGGCCGACATGCGCCTGCTGGCCCTGGCTGCGACCGGCCGGCGAAAACACTGACGACCCCTGCGGACTCAGCTAGCCTGAGGTTCGCCCGCCGCGTATGATGCGCGACCTTTTTGAACGACTACACCGGGAGGTGCCCAGATGAACGAAGACGATTACAGCCCCGCTGGGGAAAAGCTGCAGAAGGTCCTCGCCCGCATCGGCCTGGCTTCGCGCCGCGACATCGAGGCCTGGATCACCGAGGGCCGCGTCAAGGTCAACGGCGTCGCCGCGACCCTTGGTCAGCGCGTCGACCGTCATGACGCCATCAGCGTCGACGGCCGCCTGCTCAAGCGCGAGGAAGAGACCGAAGCCGTCCGCCGCGTGCTGATCTACAACAAGCCCGACGGCGAGGTCTGCACCCGCGACGACCCGGAAGGCCGCCCCACCGTTTTCGAACGTCTGCCGCGCCTGCGTGCCGGTCGCTGGATCAATATCGGCCGTCTCGACATCAACACCACCGGCCTGCTGCTGTTCACCACCGATGGTGAGCTGGCCAACCGCCTGATGCATCCCTCCTACGAGATGGACCGCGAGTACGCCGTGCGTGTGCGCGGCGAAGTCACCGAGGAGATGCTGGAGAACCTGAAGAACGGCGTGATGCTGGAAGACGGCCCCGCCAAGTTCACCGACATCCAGGAAGCGCCCGGCGGAGAAGGCTTCAACCACTGGTACCACTGCGTGGTCATGGAGGGGCGCAACCGCGAGGTACGTCGCCTGTGGGAGTCCCAGGGCGTAGTGGTCAGCCGCCTGAAGCGCGTGCGCTTCGGCCCGGTGTTCCTCACTTCCGACCTGACCATGGGCCGCTGGCGCGAGATGGGCCAGTCCGAGGTGGACATCCTCAGTGGCGAGGTCGGCCTCAAGCCGATCCTGCTGCCGGAGGTCTCCACCAAGCACAAGGACAAGGTCGAGCGCATGCAGCGCAAGCTGGTCAAGCCGGTGAGCGGCCGTGGCAATCGCCAGGGCAGCGACCGTCCCGCCCGTGGCCCGCGCAGCGAAGCTGGCGAGCGTCCCGCTCGTGGCCGTGGCGAGGGTGCCGAGCGTCCGAGCCGCGCGCCGCGTGGTGAAGGTGGCGAGCGTCCGGCTCGCAGCCCGCGTGGCGAAGGCGCCGAGCGTCCGACCCGCGCACCGCGCCCGGCCGCCCGTGGCGAGCAGGGCCGCAGCACGCCGCTGGCCGAACGCCCGCGTGACGTCGCCAAGAAACCCCGCGGCAAGCCCCAGGGTGATGCGAGCGAAGTGGCCGAACGCCCGCAGCGCAAGCCGCAGCGCCCGGTGAACAAGCGCACCAACCCGCCGGCGGGCGATGGACAGCGTCCGGGTTTCGGTCGCAAGCGCTGATCCGCCGATGCAATGAAAAAGGGGCCTGATGGCCCCTTTTTCATAGGTGTCGTTCGCGTCGTCGAGCGGTCAGCCGGCCATGGAGAGGCGGTTGCGGCCGTTGCGCTTGGCCACGTAGAGGGCGCTGTCGGCGCGGCGCAGCAGGCTGTCCACCGATTCGGCCGGCAGCAGGGTGGCGCAGCCCAGGCTCATGGACAGCTCGATCGGGCGTCCGCCGACAAGGTGCTGGATTTCCATGACGCCCATGCGCAGGCGTTCGCCGACCATGCCTGCGGCTTCGCGACAGGTACTGGAGAGCAGGACGAGGAATTCCTCGCCGCCATAGCGGAACACCATGTCGACGTTGCGCAGCTTGGCCTTGAGGGTGGTGGCCACGGCCTTGAGCACTTCGTCGCCGGTGCTGTGGCCGTATTCGTCGTTGATGCGCTTGAAGTGGTCGATGTCCAGCATCAGCACCGACAGCGGCTGCTGGCTGCGACGCGCCAGGTCCACCTCGCGTTGCAGCGCCTGGTCCATGGCGATGCGGTTGCCGGTGTCGGTGAGCGGGTCGCGCAGCGCCGATTGCACCGCGGTGCGATAGAGCAGGGCGTTGCGCAGCGGGAAGAGCATGCAGGCCAGCAGGGATTCGAGCTGGCCGAGTTCGGCCTCGTCGAAGCGCTGGCGGCGACGGAAGATCAACTCGCCCAGGTATTCGCCTTCGTGGCTCAGGCGGTAGCCGGCCGAATGCGCGGCGCGTTCGCCATATTCCAGGCGCAGGTCGCTGCTCTGATGCACGTAGGCCAGGGCATCGAGTGGCACCAGGCGCTGCACTTCACGGAAGAACAGGCTGACGATGCGTTCCACATCCAGGCTGGTCTGCAACTGCATGCTCAACTGGCGGCGCAGTTCCAGCAGCGTCATCTGCCGGAGCTTGCTCTGGGCCGGGCTGGTGAAGCCCAGGCGCTGCAGCTTGGCGGCATCGAAATCTATGGTGTTGGTAGGGGTGGACGGGACCATTTGGCGAACCTCTGACGCTCGAAGCGACGACGAGGTGGTCAGAGCGATTTCCGTGCCAAAGTCCGATTTCGAACGCAAAAGCGTTTGGATTCAATGTCTTGAGGATGCTGGCAAAACGCCGGTGGCAAGCTCTTGCCGGTGATTTGGCGAACGGCTGGCAATGTGATGCCGTTCACGCGTGTGCGGTGCCGGTTTAATGGCGGAAGGCGCGGCGACCTCGCCGGTCGCCGCGTGGGGCGGGTTATTGCGCGTCGAACGCCTGGCCATTGACGCCGGTGCTGTCCGCTCCCATGAGGTAGAGGTAGACCGGCATGATGGCTTCGGGCTCCGGATTGACCTCCGGGTTCTCGCCCGGGTAGGCCTGGGCGCGCATGCTGGTACGGGTGGCGCCGGGGTTGACGCTGTTGGCGCGCACGTTGGCGATGCCGTCCAGTTCGTCGGCCAGTGTCTGCATCAGGCCCTCGGTGGCGAACTTGGAGACGCCGTAGGCCCCCCAGTAGGCGCGCCCCTTGCGACCGACGCTGCTGGAGGTGAAGACCACCGAGGCGTCACTGGACAGCTTCAGCAGGGGCAGCAGGGTGCTGGTCAGCATGAACATGGCGTTGACGTTGACCTGCATGACGCGCATGAAGTTGTCGCCCGACAACTGCTCCAGCGGCGTGCGCGGGCCGATGATCGAGGCGTTGTGCAGCAGGCCGTCGAGGCGCCCGAACTCGTTCTCCACCATGGCCGAGAGCTCGTCGTACTGGTGCGGCTGGGCCGTTTCCAGGTTGAAGGGGATGACCGCCGGCTGCGGATGACCGGCTGCTTCGATCTCGTCATAGACCTGGTTGAGATTGGCCTCGGTCTTGCCCAGCAGCAGTACGGTGGCGCCGTGGGCGGCAAAGGTCTTGGCGGCGGCGGCGCCGATGCCTCGGCCGGCGCCGGTGATCAGGATGACCCGGCCCTTGAGCAGGTCGGGGCGGGCGGAATATTGAAACATATGAAACTCCTTCGGAGAGCTGGAAGCTTGAAGTTGAAAGCTGGAAGCATGCGGATCGCTTCCTGCTTCAGGCTTTCAGCTTCCGGCTCAGCATGAGCACAGCGCGCGATCGAGCACGGCGCGCAATTCGAGGGGGTGGTCCACGACCACGTCGGCGCCCCAGTGGCTGGGGTTGTCGTCGGGGTGGATGTAGCCGTAGGTGACGGCGGCGGTGCGGGTGCCGGCGGCGCGGCCGGACTCGATGTCGCGCAGGTCGTCGCCAACGAAGAGCACGCTGGCCGGGTCCAGTTGCAGGCGGCTGCAGGCCAGCAGCAGGGGTTCGGGGTCGGGCTTGCTGTGCGTCACGTGGTCCGGGCAGATGAGGATCGCCGAGCGGTCGGCCAGGCCCAGCTGCTGCATGATCGGCTCGGCGTAGCGCACCGGCTTGTTGGTGACCACGCCCCAGATCAGGCGGGCCTTCTCGATGTCCTGCAGCAGTGCGTCGATGCCGTCGAAGGGGCGGGTGAACACGGCGCAATGAGCCTGGTAGCGCTCCAGGAATTCCTGGCGCAGGGTTTCGAATCCCACGGCCTCCGGGTCCATGCCGAAGGCGGCGGCGACCATGGCGCGGGCGCCGCCGGAAACCTGGTCGCGGATCAGCTTGTCGTCCAGGGCCGGCAGGCCCCGGTCCGTGCGCATGGCCTGGGCGACGGCGATGAAGTCCGGCGCCGAGTCCAGCAGGGTGCCGTCCATGTCGAAGAGAACCGCTCTGAGGCGCATGGCCGTCACTCCTCGCGCAGGGTGTGGATCATGTAGTTGACGTCCACGTCGCTGGCCAGCTTGTAGTGCTTGGTCAGCGGGTTGTAGGTCAGGCCGATGATGTCCTTGACCTGCAGGCCGGCGGCGCGGCTCCAGGCACCCAGTTCGGAGGGGCGGATGAATTTCTTGAAGTCGTGGGTGCCGCGTGGCAGCAGGCCCATGATGTATTCGGCGCCGACGATGGCGAACAGATAGGCCTTGGGATTGCGGTTGATGGTGGAGAAGAACACCTGGCCGCCGGGCTTGACCAGGGTCTGGCAGGCACGGATCACCGAGGACGGGTCGGGCACGTGCTCGAGCATCTCCAGGCAGGTGACCACGTCGAACTGCCCGGGCATTTCGGCGGCCAGTTCCTCGGCGGTGATGCGGCGGTATTCCACCGGTACCCCGGATTCCAGCTGGTGCAGGCGGGCCACGGCCAGGGGCGCTTCGCCCATGTCGATGCCGGTGACCTTGGCGCCGCGCTGGGCCATGGCTTCGCTGAGGATGCCGCCGCCGCAACCGACGTCCAGCACCGTCTTGCCGGCGAGGCGGGCGCGCTCGTCGATCCAGTTGACCCGCAGGGGGTTGATGTCGTGCAGCGGTTTGAATTCGCTTTCGCGGTCCCACCAGCGGTGGGCGAGGGCCTCGAATTTGGCGATTTCGGCGTGGTCGACGTTGCTCATGGAGACACCTTTTCCATCAATCAGAATTCAGTGGCCGGCGATCCGCTCGCCCCAGGCTTGCGCGGTGGCGATCAGGCGGTCTTCGTCCTGGCGGGTGAGGCGGCCTGCATCGAGCAGGGCCTTGCCGTCGACCCACACGTGCCGGACGCGGTCGCGGCCGGTGGCATAGATAAGTTGCGATACCGGGTCGTACACCGGTTGCTGGGCCAGCCCGGTGAGGTCGAAGGCGACCATGTCGGCGGCCTTGCCGATCTCCAGCGAGCCGGTGTCCTGTTCCATTCCCAGTGCCCGTGCACCATTGAGCGTAGCCATGCGCAGCGCGCGATGGGCGTCCAGCGCGGTGGCCGAGCCTGCGACCGCCTTGGCCAGCATGGCGGCGGTACGGGTTTCGCCCAGCAGGTCGAGGTCGTTGTTGCTGGCGGCGCCATCGGTACCGACCGCGACGTTGACCCCGGCGAGCCACAGGCGCTCCACCGGGCAGAAGCCGCTGGCGAGCTTGAGGTTGGATTCGGGGCAGTGGATGACGCTGGTGTTGCTTTCTACCAGCAGTGCCAGGTCGTCATCGCTGATCTGGGTCATGTGCACGGCCTGGAAGCGCGGGCCGAGCAGGCCGAGGCGGGCGAGGCGGGCCATGGGGCGCTCGCCGCGCTGCTCCAGGCTCTGCTGGACCTCGAAGGCGGTCTCCTGGACGTGCATGTGGATGCCGGCGTCCAGTTCCTCGGCGAGCATGCGGATGTTCTCCAGCTTGTCGTCGCTGACCGTGTAGGGCGCATGGGGGCCGAAGGCGACCTTGATGCGCGGGTGGTGCTTGAGGTCGCTGAACAGCTCCAGGCCGTGGCGGATGGCCTCGGCGGCGTCGAGGGCGCCTGGGATCGGGAAATCGATGACCGGGATGGTGATCTGCGCCTTCACGCCACAACCGTGCACCGCTTCGCTGGCGATGGCGGGGTAGAAGTACATCTCGGAGAACGTGGTGATGCCGCCCTTGATCTGCTCGGCGATGGCCAGTTCGGTGCCGTCGCGGACGAAGGCCTCGTCGACCCACTTGGCCTCGGCCGGCCAGATGTGCTGTTCCAGCCAGGTCATCAGCGGCAGGTCGTCGGCCATCCCGCGGAACAGCGACATCGCGGCGTGCCCGTGGGCGTTGACCAGGCCGGGTGCCAGCAGCATGCCGGGCAACTCGCGTACCTCGGCGGCCGGCCAGCGCAGTGCCTCCTCGCGCTTGGCGATGAGCGCGATCCGGCCGTCGCGGACGCCCAGGGCATGGTCGCGGAGGACGACGCCCGCCGGTTCCACGGGGACGATCCAGGTTGGCAGCAGGAGCAGGTCGAGCGGGGCTTTGGCGTCGGGCATGGTGGCGCATCCTGGGCGCAGGAAAATATCGCGGCAGTATACCCGAGCCAGACGGGCGCCGGATCGCTATAATCCGCGGTTTTTCCGCGGGTTTATTGGTGGCGAGGTGTTCCATGCGTGAGCAACTGTTGGCAGCCGAGAAGGTGATCGCCATCGACTGGCGGGACGGGGTCCTGCGTCTGCTCGACCAGCGCCTCCTGCCCCAGGAGGAAACCTGGCTGGAATATGGCACCGCAGCCGGTGTCGCGGAGGCGATCCGCCTCATGGTGGTGCGCGGTGCGCCGGCCATCGGCATCAGTGCCGCCTACGGGCTGGTGCTGGGCGCCCGCGCACGGCTGGCGGCGGGCGGTGACTGGCGCGAAGCCCTCGAGGAGGACTTCGGTGTGCTGGCCGATTCGCGACCCACGGCGGTCAACCTGTTCTGGGCGCTCAACCGTATGCGCGAGCGCCTGGATCGGCTCAAGGAGGGCGAGGAGCCGCTGCAGGCGCTGGAAGCGGAAGCCATCGCCATCCATGAAAGCGACCGCGAAGCCAACCTGACCATGGCCCAGCTGGGCATGGAGCTGATCCGCAAGCACCAGGGCAATCCCCAGGCGCTGCTGACCCACTGCAACACCGGCGCCCTGGCCACCGGCGGCTTCGGCACCGCGCTCGGGGTGATCCGTGCGGCCCACCTGGACGGGCTGGTGGAGCGGGTCTACGCCGACGAGACGCGCCCCTGGCTGCAGGGTGCTCGCCTCACGGCCTGGGAGCTGGCGAACGAAGGCGTGCCGGTGAGCCTCAACGCTGATGCGGCGGCGGCCCATCTGATGAAGACGGCCGGCATCACCTGGGTGATAGTCGGGGCGGACCGCATCACCGCCAATGGCGATGTGGCCAACAAGATCGGCACCTACCAACTGGCGGTCTGCGCCATGCACCACGGCGTGCGTTTCATGGTCGTGGCGCCAAGCTCGACCATCGACATGGCGCTGGAGAGCGGGGACGACATCCCGATCGAGGAGCGCGACGGGCGCGAGTTGCTCGAGTTGGGCGGCAGGCGCGTGGCGGCCGATGTGCACGCGGTGAACCCGGTGTTCGATGTGACCCCGGCCGACCTGATCGACGCGATCGTGACCGAGAAGGGTATTGTCGAGCGTCCCGATACTGCCAAGCTGGCCCAGTTGATGTGCCGCAAGCGCCTGCATTGAGGCTGAGGCCTGCGCCCGGCGGGGCTGGGTGCAGGGCGGTGACTATGGTAAGCTCCGGCAGTTATCGAGCCTCCCTTTGCAAGGTCGGCATTCCGTGCGGATCCGTGGCTTAACTCGTTGATTTGTCGTGAGTCGTGCTGGCGCTGCCAGGCGACGAGCCCTGCGTCATCCAGGATGGATGTGTCGGGGCTTCACTAGAAAAAGGAATCAGGCTTCTCATGGGCGAACTGGCCAAAGAAATCCTCCCGGTCAATATCGAAGACGAGCTGAAACAGTCCTACCTCGACTACGCGATGAGCGTGATCGTCGGGCGCGCCCTGCCGGATGCGCGCGACGGTCTGAAACCGGTTCACCGTCGCGTGCTGTTCGCCATGAGCGAGCTGGGCAACGACTGGAACAAGCCGTACAAGAAATCCGCCCGTGTGGTCGGTGACGTGATCGGTAAGTACCACCCCCACGGCGACACCGCCGTGTACGACACCATCGTGCGCATGGCCCAGCCCTTCTCCCTGCGCTACATGCTGGTTGACGGCCAGGGCAACTTCGGTTCGGTGGACGGCGACAACGCCGCGGCCATGCGTTACACCGAAGTGCGCATGTCCAAGCTGGCCCACGAGCTGCTGGCCGACCTGGACAAGGAAACCGTCGACTGGGTGCCCAACTACGACGGCACCGAGCTGATCCCGGCGGTCATGCCGACCAAGATCCCCAACCTGCTGGTCAACGGTTCCAGCGGTATCGCCGTGGGCATGGCCACCAACATCCCGCCGCACAACCTCTCCGAGGTCATCGACGGTTGCCTGGCGCTGATGGACAACAGCGAGCTGACCGTCGACGAGCTGATGCAGTACATCCCCGGTCCGGACTTCCCGACCGCAGGCATCATCAACGGCCGTGCCGGCATCATCGAGGCCTACCGCACCGGTCGCGGCCGCATCTATATTCGTGCCCGCGCCGAAATCGAGGACATGGAGAAGGGCGGCAACCGCCAGCAGATCATCGTCACCGAGCTGCCCTACCAGTTGAACAAGGCGCGTCTGATCGAGAAGATCGCCGAGCTGGTCAAGGAGAAGAAGCTCGAGGGCATCACCGAGCTGCGCGACGAGTCCGACAAGGACGGCATGCGCGTGGTGATCGAGCTGCGTCGCGGCGAAGTCGGCGAGGTGGTGCTCAACAACCTCTACGCCCAGACCCAGATGCAGAGCGTGTTCGGCATCAACGTCGTGGCCCTGGTGGACGGCCAGCCGCGCACGCTGAACCTCAAGGACATGCTCGAGGTGTTCATCCGTCACCGCCGCGAAGTGGTGACCCGCCGTACCGTCTTCGAGCTGCGCAAGGCGCGCGAGCGCGGCCATATCCTCGAAGGCCAGGCCGTCGCCCTGTCGAACATCGATCCGGTGATCGAGCTGATCAAGAATTCGCCGACTCCCGCCGAGGCCAAGGAGCGCCTGATCGCCACCGCCTGGGCGTCCTCCGCCGTGGAAGCGATGGTCGAGCGCGCCGGTGCCGACTCCTGCCGTCCGGAGGACCTGGCCCCGCAATATGGCCTGCGTGACGGCAAGTACTACCTGTCGCCGGAACAGGCCCAGGCCATCCTTGAGCTGCGCCTGCACCGTCTGACCGGTCTGGAGCACGAGAAGCTCCTGTCCGAGTACCAGGAAATCCTGACCCTGATCGGCGAGCTGATCCGCATCCTGACCAGTCCCGAGCGCCTGATGGAAGTCATTCGCGAGGAGCTGGAGAAGGTCAAGGCCGAGTTCGGCGACGCCCGCCGTACCGAGATCGTCGCGTCCCAGGTGGACCTGACCATCGCCGACCTGATCACCGAAGAAGAGCGCGTCGTCACCATTTCCCATGGCGGCTACGCCAAGTCCCAGCCGCTGGCCGCCTACCAGGCCCAGCGCCGCGGCGGTCGCGGCAAGTCCGCCACCGGCGTGAAGGACGAGGATTACATCGAGCACCTGCTGGTCGCCAACAGCCATGCCACGCTGCTGCTGTTCTCCAGCAAGGGCAAGGTGTACTGGCTGAAGACCTTCGAAATCCCGGAAGCCTCGCGCACCGCGCGTGGCCGCCCGCTGGTGAACCTGCTGCCGCTGGACGAGGGCGAGCGCATCACCGCGATGCTGCAGATCGACCTGGAAGCGCTGCAGCGCGAAGCCGGTGACGAGGATGATCTCGATGAAGC
The DNA here is from genome assembly GCF_003234055.1 of Pseudomonas sp. 57B-090624. Classification (NCBI taxonomy): domain Bacteria; kingdom Pseudomonadati; phylum Pseudomonadota; class Gammaproteobacteria; order Pseudomonadales; family Pseudomonadaceae; genus Pseudomonas; species Pseudomonas sp. 57B-090624. The sequence goes on along the minus strand of NZ_QKRU01000002.1, from coordinate 119,624 downwards.
CGAGGGCGTCGTGCTCGAAGGCGAAGTGGTGGAGCCGGAAGTCGAAGAAGTCGAAGGTGATACCCCGGAACTGGTGGCCGAGCCCACCGGTGCCTATATCTTCATGGCCACCGCCTTCGGCACCGTCAAGAAGACCCCGCTGGTGCAGTTCAGCAAGCCGCGTTCCAGTGGCCTGATCGCCCTGCGTCTGGACGAGGGTGACACCCTGATCGCCGCCGCCATCACCGACGGCGCCAAGGAAGTCATGCTGTTCTCCAGCGCCGGCAAGGTGATCCGCTTCGCCGAGAGCATGGTGCGCACCATGGGCCGTACCGCCCGTGGCGTGCGTGGCATGCGCCTGGGCAAGGAGCAGCAGCTGATCTCCATGCTGATCCCCGAATCCGGCGCGCAGATCCTCACCGCATCGGAACGTGGCTTCGGCAAGCGCACCGGCCTGGGCAAGTTCCCGCGCCGTGGTCGTGGCGGCCAGGGCGTGATCGCCATGGTCATCAACGAGCGTAACGGTAAGCTGGTCGGCGCCATCCAGGTGCAGGACGGCGAGGAGATCATGCTGATCTCCGACCAGGGCACCCTGGTGCGTACCCGTGTCGACGAAGTCTCCAGTTCCGGCCGCAACACCCAGGGCGTGACCCTGATCAAGCTGGCCAAGGACGAGACCCTGGTCGGCCTGGAGCGCGTGCAGGAGCCGTCCGGTGTCGACGAGGACGACGAGCTGGAAGACGGCGAAGTGACGGCCGATGCCGTCGCCGAAGTCCAGGCGGACGATGTCCAGCAGGACGACGCGCAACCGGCGGGTGACGAGTAACACGCTGCGGAGCGGGCGGGTCCTAGCCGGCCTGTCCACTCGGTAGAAGACCATCAGCGGGGGCGCAGGTGCCCCCGCGCTACCCAGTGAGAGTGGATGTGAGCAAGCGAGCCTTTAACTTCTGCGCCGGCCCGGCCGCGCTTCCGGAAGCCGTCCTGCAACGCGCCCAGGCGGAACTCCTCGATTGGCAAGGCAAGGGCCTTTCCGTCATGGAAATGAGCCATCGCAGTGACGACTACGTCGCCATCGCCGAAAAGGCCGAACAGGACCTGCGCGACCTGCTCTCCATCCCCTCCAACTACAAGGTGCTGTTCCTCCAGGGCGGTGCCAGCCAGCAGTTCGCCGAGATTCCGCTGAACCTGCTCCCGGAAAACGGCGTGGCCGACTACGTCGAGACCGGCATCTGGTCGAAGAAGAGCATCGAGGAAGCGGCGCGTTATGGCCGCGTCAACGTCGCTGCCAGTGCCAAGGGCCTGGACTACTTCGCCATCCCTGGCCAGAACGACTGGACGCTGAGCGCGGATGCCGCCTACCTGCACTACGCCTCGAACGAGACCATCGGTGGCCTGCAGTTCGACTGGATTCCCGAGACCGGCGACGTCCCCCTGGTGGTGGACATGTCCTCGGACATCCTTTCCCGTCCGCTCGATGTGTCCCGCTTCGGCCTGATCTATGCCGGTGCGCAGAAGAACATCGGCCCGAGCGGCCTGGTGGTCGTCATCGTCCGTGAAGACCTGCTGGGCCGTGCCCGCTCGTCCTGCCCGACCATGCTCAACTACAAGGTCGCGGCGGATAACGGCTCCATGTACAACACCCCGGCCACCTTCTCCTGGTACCTCTCGGGCCTGGTCTTCGAGTGGCTGAAGGAGCAGGGCGGCGTCGAAGCCATGGAGCAGCGCAACCGCGCGAAGAAGGAGCTGCTCTACGGCTACATCGACAAGAGCGACTTCTACACCAACCCCATCGCGGTGAATGCGCGGTCCTGGATGAACGTTCCGTTCCGTCTCGCCGACGAGCGCCTGGACAAGGACTTCCTCGCTGGCGCCGACGCCCGTGGCCTGCTCAACCTCAAGGGCCACCGCTCGGTGGGAGGCATGCGCGCCTCGATCTACAACGCGGTCGGCCTGGATGCAGTCGAGGCCCTGGTGGCCTACATGGCGGAGTTCGAGAAGGAGCGCGCCTGATGTCCGAACAGGAATTGAAGGCCCTGCGCCTGCGCATCGACAGCCTCGACGAGAAGATCCTCGAACTGATCAGCGACCGCGCCCGCTGTGCCCAGGACGTCGCGCGCGTGAAGATGGCGGCCTTGCCGGAAGGCGAGAAGCCGGTCTTCTACCGCCCCGAGCGTGAAGCCTGGGTGCTCAAGCACATCATGGAGCGCAACAAGGGGCCGCTGGACAACGAAGAGATGGCGCGGCTGTTCCGCGAAATCATGTCGTCCTGCCTGGCGCTGGAGCAGCCGCTCAAGGTCGCTTACCTGGGGCCCGAGGGCACTTTCACCCAGGCGGCTGCGATGAAGCATTTCGGCCACGCCGTGATCAGCACGCCGATGGCCGCCATCGACGAGGTGTTCCGCGAGGTGGCGGCCGGTGCGGTCAATTTCGGCGTGGTGCCGGTGGAAAACTCCACCGAGGGTGCGGTCAACCACACCCTGGACAGCTTCCTCGAGCACGACATGGTCATCTGCGGCGAGGTGGAGCTGCGTATCCACCATCACCTGCTGGTAGGTGATACCACCAAGACCGACAACATCACACGCATCTATTCCCACGCCCAGTCCCTGGCCCAGTGCCGCAAGTGGCTGGACGCGCACTACCCGAACGTCGAGCGCGTCGCTGTCTCCAGCAATGCGGATGCCGCCAAGCGGGTGAAGAGCGAGTGGAACTCCGCCGCCATCGCCGGCGACATGGCGGCCAGTCTCTACGGGCTGACCAAGCTCTGCGAGAAGATCGAGGACCGCCCGGACAACTCCACGCGCTTCCTCATCATCGGCAGCCAGGAGGTACCGCCTACTGGCGACGACAAGACCTCGGTCATCGTCTCCATGCGCAACAAGCCTGGCGCGCTGCACGAGCTTCTGGTGCCCTTCCATACCAACGGCATCGACCTGACCCGCATCGAGACCCGCCCGTCCCGCAGTGGCAAATGGACCTACGTATTCTTCATCGACTTCGTCGGCCATCACCGTGACCCGCTGATCAAGGACGTGCTGGAGAAGATCAACCAGGAAGCCGTGGCGCTGAAGGTGCTGGGGTCCTACCCGAAAGCGGTTCTCTGAACCCAAGAGATTTCCAAGGAGCGCCCATGAGCTGCGACTTCCTCGCCCTGGCACAGCCGGGCGTGCAGAAACTTTCGCCCTACGTACCCGGCAAGCCGGTGGATGAGCTGGCCCGTGAGCTGGATCTCGACCCGGCCGGTATCGTCAAGCTGGCCAGCAACGAGAACCCTCTGGGCCCCAGCCCTAAGGTGCTCGAGGCCATCCGTGCCGAGCTGGCCGATCTCACCCGCTACCCGGATGGCAATGGCTTCGAGCTCAAGCGCCGCCTGGCCGAGCGCTATGACGTCCAGCCGGACCAGGTCACCCTTGGCAATGGCTCCAACGACATCCTCGAGCTGGTCGGTCGCGCCTACCTGGCCCCGGGCCTGAACGCGGTGTTCAGCCAGCACGCGTTCGCCGTCTACCCCATCGTCACCCAGGCTGTCGGCGCCACCGCCAAGGTCGTGCCGGCCAAGGACTGGGGGCATGACCTGCCGGCGATGCTGGCGGCCATCGACGAGCAGACCCGCGTGGTCTTCGTCGCCAACCCGAACAACCCGACCGGTACCTGGTTCGGCCCGCAGGCGCTGGAAGATTTCCTCGCCAAGGTCCCGGAGACCGTGCTGGTGGTGCTCGACGAGGCCTATATCGAATACGCCTCGGGTGGCGAGCTGCCCGACGGCCTCGACTACCTGTCGCGCTACCCGAACCTGCTGGTTTCCCGCACCTTCTCCAAGGCCTTCGGCCTGGCAGCGCTGCGGGTCGGCTACGGGATTTCATCCGCGCGCGTCGCCGATGTCCTGAACCGCGTGCGCCAGCCGTTCAACGTCAACAGCCTGGCCCTGGCCGCCGCCTGCGCCGCGCTGGCGGACGTCGACTACCTGGCCGAAAGCCGCCGCCTCAACGACGCGGGCATGGCGCAGCTGGAAGCGGGCTGCCGCTCGCTGGGCCTGGGCTGGATTCCGTCTCGTGGCAACTTCATCGCCATCGATTTCGGTCGCGATGCGGCGGGCATCAACCAGGCGTTGCTGGCGGCAGGCGTGATCGTACGCCCGGTGGCGGGCTACGGCATGCCGAACTTCCTGCGTGTTTCCATCGGCCTGCCCGAGGAGAACCAGCGCTTCCTCGACGTCCTGGGGCAGGTGCTCGCCCGTGGCTGATGTCATGCCGCTGCAACAGCGCTCTCCTAAGCTCGGGCGCCTCGTGGTGATCGGGCTCGGCCTGATCGGCGGCTCCTTCGCCAAGGGGCTGCGGGAAAAGGGGGCGTTCGATGAAGTGGTGGGTGTCGATCTGGACGCCGAGTCGCGCCGCCTGGCCGTGGAGCTGGGCGTGGTCGACCGTTGCGAGACCGATCTCGCCGCCGCCTGTCAGGGGGCGGCGGTGATCCAGTTGGCCGTGCCTATCCTGGCCATGGAGCGATTGCTGGCTGAGCTGGCGAAGCTCGATCTTGGCGATGTGGTGCTCACCGATGTCGGCAGCGCCAAGGGCAATGTGGTGCGCGCCGCGCGCCTGGCTTTCGATGGCATGCCGGCGCGCTTCGTCCCCGGCCATCCGATCGCGGGCTCCGAGCAGAGCGGGGTGGAGGCGGCCAATGGCGCGCTCTTCAGCCGCCACAAGGTGATCCTGACGCCTCAGGAGTCCACTGACGCCGAGGCGCTGGCCTTGGTCGACAGGCTCTGGCGCGAGTTGGGGGCCGATGTCGAGCACATGCAGGTCGAGCACCACGACGAGGTGCTTGCGGCGACCAGCCACCTGCCGCACCTGCTGGCTTTCGGGCTGGTCGACTCGCTCGCCAAGCGCAGCGAGAACCTGGAGATATTCCGCTACGCCGCTGGTGGCTTCCGTGATTTCACGCGGATCGCCGGTAGCGATCCGGTCATGTGGCACGACATCTTCCTCGCCAACCGCGAGGCCGTGCTGCGGGTGCTGGACGCATTTCGTGGCGACCTCGACGCCTTGCGCGACGCGGTCGACGCAGGGGATGGGCATCAACTGCTGGGCGTGTTCACCCGCGCCCGCGTCGCCCGCGAACATTTCAGTAAAATCCTGGCCCGCAGGGCCTATGTGGACGCCATGCACAATAACGACCTGATTTACCTGGCCCAGCCGGGTGGCCGCCTCTCCGGGCGTATCCGCGTTCCGGGCGACAAGTCCATTTCCCATCGCTCGATCATGCTCGGCTCCCTGGCCGAGGGCACGACCGAGGTGGAAGGTTTCCTCGAGGGTGAGGATGCCCTGGCGACCCTGCAGGCTTTCCGCGACATGGGGGTGGTCATCGAAGGCCCCCATCATGGTCGCGTGACCATTCACGGCGTCGGCCTGCATGGCCTGAAGCCGCCGCCCGGGCCGTTGTACCTGGGCAACTCCGGTACCTCCATGCGCCTGCTCAGCGGGCTGCTCGCTGCCCAGCCGTTCGACACCACCCTGACTGGTGACGCTTCGCTGTCCAAGCGCCCGATGAACCGTGTGGCCAAACCGTTGCGCGAGATGGGGGCGGTGATCGAGACCGCTCCGGAAGGTCGCCCGCCGATGACCATCCGTGGTGGCCAGCGCCTCACCGGCATGAGCTACGAGATGCCGATGGCCAGCGCCCAGGTCAAATCCTGCCTGTTGCTCGCCGGCCTCTATGCCGCGGGCGAAACCTCGGTGACCGAGCCGGCTCCGACCCGCGACCACACCGAGCGCATGCTGCAGGGCTTCGGCTATCCGGTTGCCGTCGATGGCAGCACGGCGACCGTCGAGAGCGGCCACAAGCTGTCCGCCACTCATATCGAAGTGCCGGCTGACATCTCTTCCGCAGCCTTCTTCCTGGTGGCTGCGAGCATCGCCGAGGGCTCCGAGCTGCTGCTGGAGCATGTGGGTATCAACCCGACCCGTACCGGCGTGATCGATATCCTCAAGCTGATGGGCGCCGATATCACCCTGGAGAACCAGCGTGAAGTCGGTGGCGAGCCGGTGGCGGATATCCGCGTGCGCGCGGCGAAGCTCAAGGGCATCGATATCCCCGAGGACCTGGTTCCGCTGGCCATCGACGAGTTTCCGGTGCTGTTCGTCGCGGCCGCCTGCGCCGAAGGGCGCACCGTCCTGCGTGGCGCGGAAGAACTGCGGGTCAAGGAATCGGACCGCATCCAGGTGATGGCCGATGGCCTGGTAGCGCTGGGCGTGAAGGCCGAGCCGACCCCGGACGGCATCATCATCGACGGCGGGACCTTCGGCGGCGGTGAGGTCTGGAGCCACGGCGACCACCGCATCGCCATGTCCTTCAGCGTCGCTTCGCTGCGTGCCGGCGGTGCGATCCGTATCCACGATTGCGCCAACGTCGCGACCTCCTTCCCGAACTTCCTCGGGCTGGCGGCGCAGGTCGGCATCCAAGTCGCCGAAGAGGGCAAGTGATGAGTACTGCAGCGCCGGTCATCGCCATCGACGGCCCGGGTGGCTCGGGCAAGGGCACGGTCGCGGGTCTGCTGGCCAAGCGTCTTGGCTGGAACCTGCTGGATTCTGGCGCGCTGTATCGGCTGCTGGCCTTCGCGGCGCGCAACCATGGCGTCGACCTGACCAACGAGGAGTCGCTGAAAGTCCTGGCGGCCCACCTCGATGTGCAGTTCCTCTCCAATGCGGGTGGTGTCCAGCGAATCATCCTTGAGGGTGAGGATGTTTCCGATGTCATCCGCACCGAGACGGTAGGAGCGGGCGCCTCGCAGGTTGCAGCCCTGCCGGCGGTGCGTGATGCGCTGCTGCAGCGTCAGCGGGCCTTCCAGGAGGCGCCCGGACTGGTCGCTGATGGTCGGGACATGGGGACGGTGGTCTTTCCGGATGCGCCGCTGAAGATCTTCCTCACCGCTACCGCGGAGGAGCGTGCACGTCGGCGCTATCTGCAACTGAAGGGCAAGGGCATGGAGGTCGAGATGGCCTCCCTGCTGACCGAGATCATCGAGCGTGACGAGCGCGACACCCAGCGTTCCGTAGCGCCGTTGAAGCCCGCGCCGGATGCCCTGATCCTCGACTCCACCCACCTGAGCATCGACGAAGTGCTGGAGCGCATTCTCGAAGCCTTTGCCGCGCTGGGGCTGGATGACTGATCGGGCCGTATTCCTGCCACGTCGCGCTCCTTGGGTGCGGCGTTCCCGTCTTCCCGAGTCGGCTCCGTCGGGCGGATCTCCCGGGAGTGCCGGGTCGGGGCAATTGACGGCTGTTAGCCCCATTGCTAACATTCCAGCCCTTATGTCGGCATGATTTCTCTAATGGGGACGTCATGCCGGTTCTGATTCCGAAAGGAAGTGCCTCATTGCCAGTCATCCGACTGAGCGTGGTGCCACAAGGGTGGAACGGGATACCAGTTGACGTCCTCTCCACCTTTAATCACTGACTTGACCGCATTTGCTGGTAGTGCGGAATAGGGCCTTTAGTGGCCTTTGACTACAGGTATGATCATGAGCGAAAGCTTCGCAGAACTTTTTGAAGAAAGCCTGAAATCCCTCGACATGCAGCCGGGTGCCATCATCACCGGCATCGTGGTCGACATCGACGGTGACTGGGTCACCGTGCATGCTGGCCTCAAGTCCGAGGGCGTCATCCCGGTCGAGCAGTTCTACAACGAACAGGGCGAGCTGACCATCAGCGTGGGTGACGAAGTTCACGTTGCGCTGGACGCGGTAGAAGATGGCTTCGGTGAAACCAAGCTGTCCCGCGAGAAAGCCAAGCGCGCCGAGTGCTGGATTGTTCTGGAAGCTGCTTTCGCTGCTGAAGAAGTGGTCAAGGGCGTTATCAACGGCAAGGTCAAAGGCGGTTTCACCGTCGACGTCAGCGGCATCCGCGCGTTCCTGCCGGGCTCCCTGGTGGATGTGCGCCCCGTGCGCGACACCACTCACCTGGAAGGCAAAGAGCTCGAGTTCAAGGTCATCAAGCTCGACCAGAAGCGCAACAACGTTGTCGTTTCCCGCCGCAGCGTCCTGGAAGCCGAGAACAGCGCCGAGCGCGAAGCTCTGCTGGAATCCCTGCAGGAAGGCCAGCAAGTCAAAGGTATCGTCAAGAACCTCACCGACTACGGCGCGTTCGTTGACCTGGGCGGCGTAGACGGCCTGCTGCACATCACCGACATGGCTTGGAAGCGCATCAAGCACCCGTCCGAGATCGTCAACGTTGGCGACGAGATCGACGTCAAGGTCCTGAAGTTCGACCGCGAGCGCAACCGCGTCTCCCTGGGTCTGAAGCAACTGGGCGAAGACCCGTGGGTTGCCATCAAGGCTCGCTACCCGGAAGGCACCCGCGTAACCGCGCGCGTTACCAACCTGACCGACTACGGCTGCTTCGCAGAGCTGGAAGAAGGCGTGGAAGGCCTGGTGCACGTTTCCGAGATGGATTGGACCAACAAGAACATCCACCCGTCCAAAGTCGTTCAGGTTGGCGACGAAGTGGAAGTTCAGGTTCTCGACATCGACGAAGAGCGTCGTCGTATCTCCCTGGGTATCAAGCAGTGCAAATCCAACCCGTGGGAAGACTTCTCCGGTCGCTTCAATAAAGGCGACAAGATCTCCGGCACCATCAAGTCGATCACCGATTTCGGTATCTTCATTGGTCTGGAAGGCGGCATCGACGGCCTGGTTCACCTGTCCGATATCTCCTGGAACGAAGTTGGCGAAGAAGCCGTACGTCGTTTCAAGAAGGGCGACGAACTGGATACCGTCATCCTGTCCGTAGATCCGGAGCGCGAGCGCATCTCCCTGGGTATCAAGCAGCTGGAAGACGATCCGTTCTCCAACTACGCCTCCCTGAACGAGAAAGGCACCATCGTGCGCGGTATCGTCAAGGAAGTTGATGCCAAGGGCGCTGTGATCACCCTGGGCGACGATATCGAAGGCATCCTGAAAGCGTCCGAAATCAGCCGTGACCGCGTTGAAGACGCACGCAACGTACTGAAGGAAGGCGAAGAAGTCGAAGCCAAGATCATCAGCATCGACCGTAAGAGCCGCGTCATCAGCCTGTCCATCAAGTCGAAGGACGTGGACGACGAGAAAGACGCAATGAAGGAACTGCGCAAGCAGGAATCCGAGAGCACCGGCCCGACCACCATTGGTGATCTGATCCGCGCTCAGATGGAAAACCAGGGCTAAGTCCTGATTCCTTCATCGAAAAGGGCGGCCTAGGCCGCCCTTTTTGTTGCCTGAGTTTTACCCTTGGTTATTAGGGCTGTTCAAAGCTCCGTTGTCATGCTAAAACCGCGTAGAGCTGATCTAGCCGCTTGATATAGAAGGGAAAAACCATGACCAAGTCGGAGTTGATCGAACGAATCGTTACCCATCAGGGGCAGCTTTCCTCGAAGGATGTGGAGCTTGCCATCAAGACCATGCTCGAGCAGATGTCCCAGGCATTGGCCACGGGTGATCGTATCGAGATACGCGGCTTCGGTAGTTTCTCCCTGCATTTCCGTGCGCCGCGCACGGGGCGTAACCCAAAGACCGGCGAGTCTGTTCGTCTGGATGGGAAGTTTGTGCCGCATTTCAAGCCTGGCAAGGAGCTCAGGGATAGGGTTAACGATTAGTTTGCCGTGCACCCAATAGCCTCACGCCCGATTAAGCGGTTACTTAATCTATATTTCATGTCTAATTTATATAGGCGTTGGTGTACTTTTGTTACGCATACTGCAGAATATCATCTGGCAATTTGGCGATAAGATAATACGCATAGGTGGTGGTTTATTTGTTGGTGTTTGGCTTGCGCGTTATTTGGGGCCGGAACAGTTTGGTCTACTTAATTATGCTTTGGCTTTAGTCGCTCTCTTTGCGCCACTAGCTGGTCTTGGTCTCAGTAGTATTGTTGTTCGCGATGTAGTCAATAAGCCTGCGCTTGTACAAAGCTACATTAATACATCTATCGTAATGCAGTTTTTTGCTGCACTTATCGCTTTTTTTACTTCGATTCTAGCTGTTGTCACTCTTCGAGGTGGAGAGGAAGAGAGCTGGCAGCTTGTAATGGTCATTTGCTCTACACTGTTTTTTAAATCTACGGATCCAGTGAGGTATTGGTTCGAGGCAATCCTGCAGTCAAGATATTACGTTTTGGTTGATAATCTTGCATTTGGGATAGTTTTGCTGCTAAGGGTATTGCTGATCTATTTCGAGTTTCCTCTTCTTGCTTTCGCGTGGCTGATATTACTGGAGTCTGCTTTTTCTGCACTTGGATTGGCTTGGGTATATCAGCGCCGAGGTATGACACTTAAGTTATCTCAATCATCTTGCTCGGTAGCAAAACAGCTGATTCTTGATAGTTGGCCTTTGGTTTTCTCTGGGTTGGCGGTAATGATCTATATGCGGATAGATCAAGTAATGATAGGGCATTATCTTGGAGATTACTCTGTTGGTGTTTATAGTGCAGCTCTTCGGATAAGTGAAGCATGGTACTTCATTCCGATGGTAATCGCCTCATCGCTATATCCTTCGATGATTAGAGCTAAAAAAATTGGAGAGTTTGACTACTATTTAAAGTTGGGAAGGTTCTATGAGTTAATGCTTTCTGTTTCTCTTCTAGTCGCTGTCCCTGTTAGCTTCTATGCCGACTCTATCATAAAAATAATTTATGGAGAGGGGTATGCAGGTGCTGGCCAAGTTTTAGCCCTTCACATATGGTGCGGCGTCTTTGCCTCCTTGGGGGTGGCAAGTAGTCAGTGGTACATAATCGAAGGGCTGCAATTGCTGTCCTTTGCTCGTACAGCTGTCGGTGCGCTCATCAATATAGCGTTAAATTTTATTCTTATTCCCACTTATGGTGTTGTTGGTGCTGCCATTGGAACGCTGATTGCGCAAATCATATCCGCATATGTGTTTGATCTCATGTTTGCTTCGACACGGAAGCAGTTTGGAATCAAGACTCGATCGTTTTTCTTTTTTGAGTTGGTGAGGGTTGCATGCAAAAAATAAAATACAGTTTATTTAATTTTTACCGTCTACTCTTTAGTAGGCCATCCTTCTACTCTCTTAACCGATTTCTTTATCGATGCAGTTTGAGCGGTATGGGAGTAATGAATTTTGAATCTGACGCTATTAGCGGGGAGTCGGATTTTCTAAATAAAGTATTGAAGGGACAGAGGGGCGTCGTAGTTGATGTGGGTGCTAACGTGGGAAGGTACTCGGCACAAGTGCTTGATATCAGCGATGGTATCGAAGTTTACGCATTCGAACCGCATCCGATAAATTTTAAAGAACTATGCGAAGCTGTGAAGTCGGAACGCTTCCACCCATACAATTGTGCAGTTGGTGAGTCGGATGGTGAACTGCAGCTATTTGATTATGATTCAGCAAAAGGCAGTTCTCACGCATCGCTTTACAAAGACGTGATTGAAGGTATACATGGGCATTCGGCTGTAAGTTTATCTGTTCAAGTCTACAGCCTGGGGGAGTTTTTAAGCTCAGCAGGAATTGATCGCGTCCAGTTGCTGAAAATAGATACCGAGGGAAATGAACTCAGCGTATTAAAAGGCGTGGAAAGCTATATAGCGTCTAAAAAAATTGACGTTATTCACTTTGAGTTTAATGAAATGAATGTTTCCAGTCGGGTTTTTTTTAGGGATTTCTGGAAAATGTTACAAGGTTACGATGTATACCGTTTGCTTCCTCGGGGTATGGTAAAAATAGACAGCTATAACCCGCTGTATTGCGAAATATTTGCTTATCAAAATATTGTTGCATTCGCTCAGCGGTAATTATCAATTCTATTAAGGCTTACACCAATGAATATAACGGTTTTTGGCTCTGGCTATGTAGGGCTTGTGACTGGAGCTTGCCTTGCGGATGTTGGGCATCGAGTTATGTGTGTTGACGTCGATAGTGAGAAAGTTACGGCGCTGAGAAACGGTATAGTTCCTATCTTTGAGCCTGGACTGGAGGAGCTAATTCGCCGAAATCAAAATGAGTCCAGACTGCAGTTTACAGACGTCGCACAGCTAGGAATTGATTTTGGCGATATTCTATTTATAGCGGTAGGCACACCTCCAGATGAGGATGGTTCCGCAGATCTGAAGCACGTATTAAGTGTTGCAGGAGACATTGGAAGATGCATGGCTGGTCGAAAGGTGGTTGTGAATAAGTCCACCGTACCGGTAGGCACCGCTGATGCAGTCTCAAGTGCCATTAATCGTCAGTTGGTTGAGCGCCAAGTGAGGTTTGATTTTGACGTTTGTTCAAACCCAGAATTTCTAAAAGAAGGTGCTGCTATTGAGGATTTCACAAGGGGAGCTCGAATTATTATCGGGACAAACTCCGATTATGTGAAGTCTAAAATGAAAGAGTGCTATGCACCATATAATAGAAATCATGACAAAATTATTTATATGGATGTGAAGGCGGCAGAACTCACAAAATATGCAGCAAATGCGATGCTGGCAACAAAAATTAGCTTCATGAACGAAATGGCGAATATAGCTGAGCGATTAGGTGTGGACATTGAGCAGGTTCGCCATGGAATCGGCTCCGATCCCAGAATCGGCTATCACTTTATTTACCCTGGGTGTGGGTATGGAGGTGCATGCTTTCCTAAGGATGTGAGTGCTTTGGCTCGTACTTCCTCTGCGGTAGGCTATCAGGCCTCTTTGCTACAAGCTGTCCAAGATGTCAATAAACGTCAGAAGACAGTTCTATTTGATAAGCTGATGTCCGCTTTTAATGGTCAGTTGGCGGGCAAAACAATTGCTATTTGGGGGCTGTCATTCAAGCCCAATACTGACGATATCCGCGAGGCACCAAGCCGAGTTCTTATGGAGTCTCTGTGGACTGTTGGCGCTAAGGTCAGAGCCTTTGATCCTGAAGCAATGAGCGAGATTAGGCGCGCGTATGGCTCGCGAGAGGATCTATTGCTCGTTGACAGCCAAGATGAGGCAATCGTGGGTGCTGATGCCTTGGTAATTTGTACTGAGTGGCGGCAGTTCCGTGCTGTAGATTTCAAAGCGATAAAGGTCAATTTGAACCACCCAGTCTTAGTCGACGGTCGAAATATATTTGATCCTACTGAGCCCCGTTCTGCAGGTCTGAAATACTACGCCGTTGGGAGGGGGGATTCGCTGCATCATGACTGAATCACCCTTGCAGCTCGATAATGCTCCAATTGCCCTATTCGTTTACAATCGGGTAGGTCATATGCGTCGTACCGTCAGCGCTTTACAGCAAAATTTTCTTGCTGGCGTAAGTGACCTGTACATCTATTCAGACGCTCCCAAAAGTGAAGTTGATTTCTTGGCTGTTTCTGAAGTCCGTAAGTATGCAGCCGATATAACTGGATTCAAAAGTGTGACTCTGATTCTTCGACAGAATAATTTCGGTTTGGCTCGCTCAATCATTGATGGTGTTACACAGTTAACTGCACGTTTCGGACATGTAATTGTGCTGGAAGATGACATGGTAACCAGTCCATTTTTCTTGAGTTATATGAACGATGGTCTTCGGCTATACGCATCCGACCCTAAGGTCGCGAGCATCCATGGTTATGTTTATCCACTAACTGATGCGGATAGCCTCCCGCCCTATTTCTTTCTTAAGGGAGCTGATTGCTGGGGTTGGGCCACGTGGAGTCGCGCATGGCGCGCCTTTGATGCTGATGGACAGTCGCTTTTGTCGCGATTAGAGTCTCGTCAATTGACCCGCGAGTTTGACTTTTCGGGTGGTTATGAGTTTACACAGATGCTTAGAGATCAGGTCTCTGGAAAGAACAATTCATGGGCGGTGCGCTGGTATGCATCGGCCTTTTTGGAAGGGATGCTTACACTCTACCCCTCTCGATCTTTTGTTCATAATATTGGTAATGACTCTAGCGGTACTCACAGTTCTGCTAGTAACCTCTTTGATGCACAGCTGTCTTTCTCTTATGATGGTATACATGTAGATAGCGTCACAGAAAACGATGAAGCCAGAAAGTCTTTTGTTAACTATCTGCGATCGATAAAGCCAACTTATCTGGAGCGGATAGTTAGATTGTTCCGCCGGCTGGTATCAGTATGAAGCGTTTAATAAAGCAGTTGGTACCCCCCCTTCTTATAGAGTGGGTTCGTTCAATTAAAAATTCACAATATGGCTTTAAAGGCGACTATCCTTCATGGGAGGCTGCTGAATCGCGATGCAAAGGATATGCTGATGACACTATTTTTGAGCTTGTTAAAAGTGCTGCGTTAGCAGTTAAGTCTGGCGAGTGTTATGGTGAGCGTGATTCAATCACATTTCAGGAGCCCCAATATATATGGGCCAGCTTAGCTTGCCTTATGCATGTAGCTGCGAGAGAGGGGCAACTACGTGTACTTGATTTTGGCGGTAGTCTAGGAAGCGTCTATTATATGAATAGACGATTTTTTAATGGGCTTACCGTCGAGTGGTCTATTGTAGAGCAGCCACATTTTGTTGATTTTGGTAAGGCTGTGCTCTCCGATGAGGTATTGAGTTTTTTCCATGATGTAGACGAGTGCTTGTCCGTCAAATCGCCAAATGTATTGCTTCTTTCTAGTGTAATTCAGTACCTGCCAACACCCTTCTCTATATTAGAGGAGCTTTTATCTAAAAGTGTGCCTTTTGTACTTTTAGATAGAACGCCTCTTACGAAAGCCGAAAGAAGTATCCTGACGGTTCAGCGTGTGAATCCTGTAATTTATTCTGCAGATTATCCTGCCTGGATAATTGATGAGTATCAACTTCTTGAGATTTTTAGTTCTTATGGTTATGAGATGATAGAGATTTTTCACTCCGAGTTGGATTTTTCCGGCGATGGCTTTACTTTCAAAGGGCTTTTCTTTCAAAAGGTCATCCAATGAAAAGGCTCAAAGAAATTATAGTTAGGGAAACCTTTTTCCCAGGAGTCTTAGGGGTATTTGTAAATCCGTTCTACTTCTCTCGAAGAGGGCTTCATCTTGCGATGAAAGAACTGTCCCCTCGCTTAACTGGACGTGTTCTTGATGTCGGTTGTGGAACTAAGCCATACAAGAGTCTTTTCAGTCAAGCAGATGAATATGTGGGGCTGGAAATAGACTCAAAGGAGAGTCGTGAGAGGAGCAGTGCTGAATATTTTTACGATGGTAAGATCTTTCCTTTTGAAAGTGCTGCCTTTGATGGGATGGTTTTGAATCAAGTATTTGAGCATGTTTTCAATCCTTCAGATTTTATGAGGGAAGTTTCTAGGGTGCTGAAAAAGAATGGAGTATTGCTTCTTACTGTTCCTTTTGTTTGGGATGAGCATGAACAGCCATATGACTACGCTAGATACAGTTCTTTTGGTATCAAATATCTGCTCTCTCAGCATGGTTTCGAAGTTGTTGAGCAACGAAAAACTGCGCCAGATGTCGGCGTGATTTTTCAATTGATCAACGCATATCTTTTTAAGATTACGGTTACGCGTAGTTCTTATGTAAATATCGTGTCGTGCGTGCTGTTAATGTCGCCGTTCAATATACTCGGGTCTATCTTGGCAAAAATCCTACCAAGCAATCAAGATCTATATCTAGATAATGTCCTGATAGCAAGGAGGGTCTGAGTTGCTTAATTTTTGTACTTTATTTGACTCACATTATCTATCTCGCGGTTTGGCGATGTATGAGTCATTGCTTATGCGATGCCCGTCGTTTCATCTGTATATATACGCTTTCGATGAGATAGCTTACGACTACCTTGTGTCTCAAAATCTGAAGAGCGTAACTGTTGTTCACTCTTCAGATTTTGAAAGTGAGGAGTTGTTGAGGGTTAAATTAGAAAGAAACAAGGCTGAGTACTGCTGGACATGTACTCCGCAGGTAATTGCCTATTCAATTGAGCATTTCGATTTGGATAGCTGTACATACCTTGATGCCGATATATATTTTTTTTCTGATCCGGGAGTTTTGATCAGGGAAATGGAAAGTGAAGAGCAGTCATCTGTTCTGATTACGGAGCATCGTTATACCCCTCATTATGATCAGTCTAGAACAAGTGGAATTTATTGTGTTCAGTTCATGACTTTTCGTCGTGATCAAAATGGGCTGCGTGCGCTTCATTGGTGGCGTGATGCGTGCTTAGAGTGGTGCTATGCTCGCTATGAGGATGGGCGATTTGGTGATCAGAAGTACCTAGATGACTGGCCAGTTCGCTTTAGCGGGGTGCACGTTCTGAAACATCTAGGGGGGGGGGTGGCCCCTTGGAATATTCAGCAGTACAGCTTCTCTCAAAAAAACGGTGGTGAACTTGAAGGGGTTGAACTCAAAAGCGGTGATCGTTTTTTAATGGTTTTTTATCATTATCAGAATTTCAAATTATTCGATGGGCGATTCGTAGAGCTAGGTTATTACAAGTTGACCGATCGTGTGAAGAAGTTGGTTTATAAACCCTATTTGATTCATTTTCTAAAGATAGAAAAGCGTTTAAAGGCCGACTCTCGTTTTGCTCATCATGCCACGGGAGGCAGCAAGCTAGATAGAGGCATATTTTGGATATTTAAATTGCTGAAGCGGAAAATGCTTGGTTATATGAATTTTCATTCAATAGACAGGGTGGTAGGGAAGTAATGGCCTGTTTAGTTGATGTGCCGACATTCACTGATCCGCGAGGATCGCTCAGCGTAGTTGAAGGCCTCCTACCTTTCGCCATAGCTCGAGCATATTATATTTACGATGTAGTCGGTTCTCGTGGTGGGCACCGTCACAAATGTACAAGGCAGGCCTTGATCTGTTTATCTGGAAATTGTGTCGTATACGTTGATAACGGAGTTACTCAGACGTCCTACAATCTAGTATCTCCAAAGCAGTGTCTGCTGATTGAGCCGGAGGATTGGCATACAATGCAGGAATTTTCACCGTCAGCGACATTGCTCGTTTTTGCATCAGAGCCTTATGATGTTAATGACTATATTGATGAGCCTTACTCATGATTCCCTATGAAAATTTAGCTCTGCTGAATGAGCCATTTTTCCTTGAATATGAAAAGGCTTTTAAGGCCGTCCTTGAGGGGGGGTGGTATGTGTTGGGAGAGTCTGTAAGAGAGTTTGAGGCGTCATTCTCCCGATTTGTTGGCGTTGATTACTGTGCGGGAGTGGCGAACGGTCTAGATGCATTAATCCTATCTTTGAAAGCCTTAGAGTTGCCGCTCGGCTCAGAGGTCATTGTTCCATCAAATACATATATTGCTACTATTTTGGCAATTTTCCAGGCTGGTCTAGTGCCTGTTCTAGTAGAACCAGATCCTCGGACCTATAATATCGATCCTGCTCAAATTAGCCGCAAGATATCAGTAAAGACAAAAGTCATAATGGTTGTTCATCTCTACGGCAAGTGCTGCGAGATGGACCCTATCACTCAACTCTGCAGCGAGCATGGCCTCTTTCTCATAGAGGACTGCGCCCAAGCGCATGGAGCTACATACAAAGGGCGTATGGCCGGTAGTTTTGGAGACTTCGGCTGCTTCAGTTTTTATCCAACTAAGAATCTTGGCGCTTTAGGCGATGGCGGTGCTGTAGTTTGTCGAGATGTTCAGTTGGATGAACGCGTCAGAATGTTAAGGAATTATGGGTCCTCAAAAAAATATTATAACGACGTCGTAGGATTTAACTCTCGTCTTGACGAGGTGCAAGCAGCATTTCTAGCCATAAAGCTGAAGCACCTAAGTAAAATAACTACTCACAAGAGGGAGTTGGCAGCATTGTATTATAATGGTCTGTCTGATGTTTTTGTAAAGCCAGTTGTGGATGCTGATTTTTTTGATGTCTATCATATATACAATATATGCCATCCGCAGAGAGATCGCCTGAAGCAGTTTCTTTTGGAAAATGGTATTGGTAGTGAAATCCACTACCCGCTCCCGCCCCATCGACAGCGTGCAATGCAGGGGCTTCTTTCTGGGGAGTACCCTGTTGCAGATGTAATTCACCAGACAACGCTGAGCTTGCCTATATCTTATTTTCATACTCATGAGGATATTAGGTATGTATGCAATGTGGCAAATGAATTCGTCTCTCTGCACTTTTGATTTGTTATAGGAAATTAATATGACTCTGAAGAAAGCCCTCATAACTGGCATAACGGGGCAGGATGGCTCTTATTTAGCTGAGCTCTTGATTGAGAAAGGTTATGAGGTGCATGGTATTAAGCGTCGTGCTTCTTCTTTTAATACGCAGCGAATAGATCATCTGTATCAAGACCCCCATGTAGATAATAAGCGCCTTATTTTGCACTATGGTGATCTTACTGATTCCTCTAATTTAATTAGAATCATAAAAGAGGTCCAGCCGGATGAGATTTACAATCTCGGTGCCCAATCCCATGTGGCAGTCAGTTTCGATTCGCCAGAATATACTGCTGACGTAGATGCAATAGGAACACTTCGTATTCTCGAAGCGATTCGTCTACTGGGGCTGGAAAAAAAAATCCGCTTTTACCAAGCATCTACTTCTGAACTTTATGGTTTGGTTCAGGAGGTTCCTCAGCGAGAAACCACTCCGTTCTATCCACGCTCTCCATATGCAGTTGCGAAATTATACGCTTACTGGATCACGGTGAATTATCGAGAAGCATATGGCATGTATGCTTGCAATGGAATATTGTTTAATCATGAGTCTCCTCGCCGTGGTGAAACTTTTGTTACTCGTAAAATCACGCGCGCACTCGCAAATATTAGCCAAGGTCTTGAGTCATGCCTCTATCTAGGCAACATGGATGCATTACGTGATTGGGGGCATGCGAAAGATTATGTCCGTATGCAGTGGTTGATGCTGCAACAAGAAAAACCTGAAGATTTTGTCATCGCAACAGGCATGCAATATTCAGTCCGAGAATTTGTTCAGTGGTCTGCAGCAGAGTTGGGGATTAGTATCGCTTTTTCTGGCTCCGGCGTTGAAGAGTTTGGGTATGTAGAGCGGATAGAGGGTAATAAGGCTCTCGCATTGACAGTGGGTGATGTGATTGTGCGTGTGGATCCACGCTACTTTAGGCCTGCTGAGGTCGAGACTCTCCTTGGTGACCCTACAAAAGCAAAGGAAAAGCTAGGCTGGGAACCTGAAATTACTGTTAAAGAGATGTGCTCCGAAATGGTTCTTGAGGATCTCAAGGATGCACAGAGACATGCTTTGCTCATGCGGCATGGCTATGCGCTCCCTGTTTCTATGGAGAACTGACGTGCTTAATTCATACGCTGATCGAATTTTTATCGCAGGCCATAATGGGATGGTTGGTTCTGCAATCGTGCGGCATCTTCAAATGCTGGGATATAAAAATCTTATTACTTGTTCAAAGGCTGAGCTGGACCTACGCTGCCAGACGTCTGTATCTGAGTTTTTTAGATCCGAGAAAATTGATCAGGTCTATATAGCGGCCGCCAAGGTCGGTGGTATATATGCCAATGATACATATCCTGCTGATTTCATATATGATAATTTAATTATTCAATCAAATATTATTCATCAAGCTCATCTAAATGGTGTTCAGCGATTACTATTCCTAGGGTCTTCATGCATTTATCCAAAAATGGCAGAGCAACCTATGCGCGAAGATTCGTTGTTATCTGGGGGGCTTGAGCCAACTAATGAGCCTTATGCGATCGCCAAGATTGCTGGAATAAAATTATGCGAAAGCTATGCTCGTCAGTACGGTAGAGACTACCGTAGTGTGATGCCTACTAACCTTTATGGTCCCAATGATAATTTTCACCCAGATAACTCGCATGTTATTCCTGCTCTTATGAGGCGTATTCATGAGGCCAAGCTGGCTAATGCCAGTAATGTTCTTATTTGGGGGAGTGGCACGCCAATGCGGGAATTTCTTCATGTGGATGATATGGCGTCGGCGTGTGTGTATGTAATGAGCAGCCCTGATTATTGGCGTCATGTTTCGCCTCGATTGAGCCATATAAATATAGGCACAGGGCAAGATTGTTCTATCCGGGCGTTGGCGGAGTCCATATCAGACGTCGTAGGGTTTAGTGGGGGCTTATGTTTTGATTCGTCCAAGCCTGATGGCGCCCCAAGGAAATTACTCGATGTTTCGCGTCTTAATGCAATGGGATGGCGTTCGTCGATTTCTCTCCGTGACGGACTGCTCGACACTTATCAATGGTTTCTTCAAAATACCTCCACCTTGCGAGCATAAGTGTTCGACAATTTATAATAGACAGTGAGATGATTTTGATACAGCACCTGAATGGGTGCTGTATCTTTTTGTGGTGATGCTGATGATAATTTGGGGCGAGCGTGTAGAGCTTTCTGTTCCTACTGGCGGATCAATGATGCTAGCGGTGAAGTTCAAGCTCCCTGCGGCCTTGTAGGGCTCCTCTTGCTCAAAGTGATAGTCTACTATGTGATTACTAGCCGTGCTGAGTGGGCTGATAGTCAATATTGCTATCAACGGCTAAAAGCATGATGTTTCTATAGTTGCCTTGTATTTGCAGAATTGTTTAAGGATTGTCAAAATGTTGCTTCCCGTCATCCTCGCTGGTGGAGCTGGAACCCGTCTATGGCCTCTGTCTCGTCAACTAAATCCCAAGCAGTTCCTAAAGCTGACTGGCGAGCGGACAATGATTCAAGACACGGTGGGACGCTTAGAAGGGCTCACATGCGTTGCTCCGATCCTAGTCTGTAGTGAAGAACATAGGTTTCTTGCTGCTGAGCAGATGCGGCAGTTGGGCTTCGAGTCTCCTAGGGTATTGCTTGAGCCGTGCTCCCGTAATACGGCTCCGGCTATTGCACTCGCAGCACTGCAAGCCTTGGCTGACGGCAGCGATCCTCTCCTGCTTGTTTTACCTGCTGATCACCTTATTCAGGATGTTGAGCAGTTTCATTCTGGTGTTGAGGCAGCGATTGAGTTGGCAGAGTCCGGAATGCTTGTGACTTTCGGCGTCGTCGCTGACAAGGCTGAAACTGGTTATGGATATATCCAGCGTGGCGATCAAGTTGGGCTTGGATATAAAGTCACTCGATTCGTTGAGAAACCCTCTCTCGAAAATGCTTCAAAATACCTGCAGTCTGGAGATTATTTCTGGAATAGCGGGATGTTTTTATTTCGTGCTAGTGCTTATCTAAATGAACTTAGACTATACAAGCCAGAAATTTTGGAGGCCTGTGAGGTTGCTTTCAAAAGTGGTCGCGAGGATATGGATTTCATACGCATAGACCGCGATGCTTTTTCGCTTTGCCCTAGTGATTCGATTGATTACGCCGTTATGGAAAAAACACAGTGCGCAGTTATGGTTCCATTTGCTGCACAGTGGAGTGACATTGGTTCATGGTCGGCTTTATGGGATGTATCTGAAAAGGACGCCAGCGGGAATGTCCTTTCTGGTGATGCTCTAGCCTTTAATTCGGATGGCTGCCTTGTGAAGGCTGATAGCAGATTGGTTGCGGTCGTGGGAGGCAGCGATCTTGTTGTTGTTGAGACGAAGGACGCCGTGCTCGTTGCTGCACGCGATAAGGTTCAAGATATAAAGGCTGTTGTAGAGGAGCTTAATGCTCAGGCCCGCCCTGAGACTATAAATCATCGGACTGTTTACCGGCCGTGGGGTATGTATGACAGTATTGATGTAGGCGCTCGCTATCAAGTTAAGAGGATAACTGTGAATCCAGGGGCAAGGCTATCATTGCAAATGCATCATCACAGAGCTGAGCACTGGATTGTTGTAAGCGGTACTGCTCGTGTTATTCGAGGCAGCGAAGACTATCTTGTCACCGAGAATCAGTCTACGTTCATTCCCGTGGGGCAAGTGCATAGCCTGGAGAATCCGGGAAGAATCCCATTAGAGTTGATTGAGGTTCAGTCCGGCGGATATCTTGGTGAGGATGACATTATAAGGCTCAAGGATCGTTATGGACGTGCCTGACTGCTCTTTAGCTAGTTGTAATATACGAGTCTCGATTGTAACCGTTTGCTTTAATAGTGTTGAGTTTATTGAAGAGACTATTTGTTCTGTGTTGGAGCAAGATTACGCGAATTTTGAGTACATAGTCATTGATGGTGGGTCTGATGACGGTACATTTAAAATAATTGAGCGTTATTCTGATCAGTTAGGCTTTTGGGTAAGCGAGCCTGACAGTGGTGTATATGACGCAATGAATAAAGCCATTGACCGTGCTGCGGGAGAATACTTGCTTTTCATGAATGCGGGCGATCGCTTTAATGGTGGGTCGGTTCTCCGCGATATGTTAGCGGCTTCCACGGCTGATGTCATATACGGTGATTTCTCTTATTTTTCCGGGCCTTTGGCTGGGCGGGTAAAAGCAGATTTCCCGAAGGGAGTGTTTAATCACCAGGCCGTGCTTTATCGCAGAAAGCTGCATGAACGCTATGGGTACTATTTGTCTATTAAAGGGCTGACAGCCGCAGATTACTTATTCTTTATGAGTATGCAGGCTAATCGCACAGTAAGTTTTGAGAAGGTGCCGATCACAGTGTCTTGTGTTGATCCAAACGGTTTGTCTTCTGGTGTCCAGACTTTTCTGCAGGTTAACTTGGTCGATGGCCTACTGCAAAGACGCAGGCGTTATATGGTGGCGCTAAGGATAGCCGCTCATCCTTTTTATCATTCCATCAGGAAGCTAGTGAGGCGTTTGTTTTGATCTCAGTATGCTTGGCTTGTTTTAACGGAGAGCTTTATATTCTAGATCAGGTTAGGAGTATATTGAACTCCTCGCTAGTTGATGAGTTGATAATTTCTGATGATGGTTCTACTGACTCAACTCTTTCGCTGCTGGCTGGCATAGCAGACCCTCGTATTAGAGTTCTTGTAGGGCCGCGTGAGGGGCTCATTAGAAATTTTGAATTTCTTCTCACGCAGGCAAGGGGCGATTTTATATTTCTATCTGATCAGGATGATGTTTGGTATGAGGGTAAGGTGAACATAATGCTTCAGTCCCTTCAGTCCTGCAGTCTCGTGGTTTCAGATTGTCATGTCGTCGATGCTGATAGAAATATTATTTTTAACTCTTTCTTTTCTAAGCGCAATTCACGGCCGGGTTTTTTCAATAACTTGCTTAGGAATTCTTTCTTAGGCTGTTGCATGGCATTTGACCGTAATGTCCTCAATCTAGCGCTTCCTTTTCCACATGGAGTTCCTATGCATGACTGGTGGATTGGTCTTGTCGCCACTTCTGTTGGAAAGGTTGAGTTTATTCATCTGCCATTGATGGCTTACAGGCGTCATGGAAAAAATGCTTCTGCTACAACTGAACGATCAACTTATTCTTTGTTACAGCAATCTCGTTGGCGTCTCTGCCTTTTGTTTTCATTGGCTATTCGTCTGTCAAGGAAGGTTTTTGGCTGATGAGTTGATTCATTATTTTTTCTTTGTGCTGTTGAAATTGTGAGTTTGAATTTTGAAGTTATCTATAATTACAGTTTGTTTTAATAGTCAAGCTACAATCAGGCAGGCAGTTGAGTCGGTTCTATCGCAGGTCGGTGTGGATGTTGAGTATATTGTCGTCGATGGTGGCTCCACGGATGAGACGCTTTCAATTTTAAGTGATTATCGTGATTCAATTGCTAAACTTATAAGTGAGCCTGATAAGGGAATCTATGATGCGATGAACAAGGGTATCCAGTTGGCAACTGGAGACATAGTTGGTCTGCTTAATTCTGATGATTTTTATCGTTCAGAGCAATCCCTGTCATGCGTGCTTTCGAGCTTCAGTGAGAGTCCTGAGGTAGATATGGTTTTTGGCGATGTTGTATTTGTTGCTGAGAATGATTGCTCTCGCGTGACGCGTTTCTATTCTTCTCGCCGATTTCACCCGTGGAAAATGCGCTTCGGTTGGATGCCGCCTCATCCAGCAACTTTCGTGAAACGTGAAGTTTACCAGTCTTTTGGATTTTATAGCCTTGCCTATAAAATTTCATCTGATTTTGAGATGTTTGTTAGATGGCTTTTGATAAATAAAGTATCCTATCGCCGTGTTGATCAGGTACTTGTCTGTATGCGCGAGGGGGGAATAAGTACATCAGGGGTTTATAATAGTATTCGACTGAATAGGGAAATTGTAGCAGCCTGTCGAGCAAATGGTATTTATACAAATATGCTTATGGTTATGTCTAAAGTGCCTATGAAGCTCTTGGAGTTGATAAGAAGGCCAACCCATGGTTGAGTTGTTTATAACTGGAGCCTCTGGATTTTTGGGGAGATCATTGGTTCCATATTTTGCGAGCCGCAGTGGTTACAGTGTTCGAGCAATTTATAGATCTACTCAGTCGACCGCGAAAGTAGTAAATTGCCAAAATATATTAGTATCCGACATCGTAACTGATCACTTTGCAGAGATGCTGGTTGGCGTCGACTGTGTAATTCATTCTGCAGCTCTTGCGCATGTGATGAATGAGTCTCTTGACAATGCAATTTCTGCTTTTCGTCGAGTCAATGTTCAAGGGACTCTAAATGTAGCGAATGCTGCTGTTGAGGCAGGAGTTCGTCGATTTATATATATAAGCTCAATCAAGGTGTTAGGCGAGGAGACTTTTGATGCGCCTTTTAATGCCGACTCGGTACCTGCACCTTGTGATCCTTATGGGGTTTCTAAGTTTGAAGCTGAAGAGGGGCTTTTAGATATTGCTCTTAAAACGGGAATGGAGGTGGTGATTATTCGTCCGCCCCTTATGTATGGACCCGGGGTAAAAGCAAATTTCTTAGCGCTGATGAAATGCTTAAGATGGCACTTGCCCTTGCCTCTTAAAGGAATAAATAATAAACGAAGTTTGGTTTCTGTAGATAATTTGCTGGATTTTATTTCGGTTTGTGTTGAGCACCCCGCTGCTGCTGGTCAAGCATTTCTCGTTAGTGACGGGGAAGATCTGTCTACTCCGCAGTTACTAAGCCGCTTGGGGAGGGCTATGGGAAAGCCTGCAATGCTCTTTACGGTTCCAGAGTCTATTATAGTAGCCGGAGCCAATTTGCTAGGTAGGCCTGCAATAGCTCGTCGGTTGTGTGGCTCCCTGCAGGTAGACATTGATAAGTCGCGTAGACTCTTGGGATGGACGCCTCCTTACAATGTGGATAACTCTCTTTCTAAGGTTGTTCGAGATTTTCTTTGAGAGATAGCTAGTATGACAACTACCTTTTATATACTTCCGATTGTGGCCCTATTGGCTTTTCTTCTGACGGGGCTGTTAAGGCAGTACGCTTTATCGAAGCGTTTGGTTGATATCCCAAATGCAAGAAGTTCTCATCAAGTGCCTACTCCAAGAGGGGGAGGGGTGTCTTTTGTAATTTGTTTTTTATTTGGTCTTATTTTTCTCTCCTATGTCGATTATGTTGACGCCGGGTTACTGCTTTCTCTCTTTGGCGCAGGTTTGTTCACTGCTTTGATAGGTCTTCTTGATGATCACGGTCATGTCCCCGCTCGATGGCGTTTGTTAGGGCATTTTATTGCTGCCGCGTGGGGGCTTTACTGGTTAGGTGGGGTGCCTCCAATAAGTTTAATGGGGTTCCAGTTTGAGCCGAGTTTGATTGGTCAGGTTTTAGCTCTGATTTATTTGGTATGGATGCTTAATCTATATAATTTTATGGATGGTATCAATGGTATTGCAAGTGTCCAGGCTATCTGTGCATGTGTAGGGGGAGGGGTGCTTCTCTACCTAAAGAGTGAGCCTTTACTAGCAATTTATCCGCTTCTCTTATCTGCTGCGGTTTTAGGCTTCATGCTTTGGAATTTTCCTCGTGCTTTCATTTTTATGGGGGATGCTGGTAGCGGGTTTTTAGGCATTTTGTTGGCGCTTTTATCATTGTATTTCGGGTGGCTCAACTCAGATCTTTTTCTGGGTTGGCTTATCTTGCTTGGTGTTTTTATTTCTGATGCGACACTGACTCTAGTGCGTAGGTTGCTGCGAGGGGATAAAATATACGAGGCTCATCGTAGTCACGCCTATCAGTATGCAAGTCGACGCTTCGGTAGCCATGTTCCTGTTACGTTTGGAGTTGCACTAATTAATGTGTTTTGGCTATTACCTATGGCCAGTTTTGTTGTGCTTGAAGTTCTTGATGGTTTTTGGGGGGTGATTGTTGCATATCTTCCTTTAGTTTGTTTTTGGCTAAAATTTAGTGCTGGAAAATAAGGTGACGGTATGAGTTTTCTACTGCAGGGAGTATTGCAGTGAAGGGGGCAAGCGACGATCTTCGGAGTCGCCTGCTGCTGCTTTCGAGGCAACGTAAAAGAGCGCTACAGGTAGTAGTTGATGCTTTGTTGATCTGGTTGGCTCTTTGGCTGTCTTTTTTAATTCGTCTAGGCAGTGGCGGTATTATAAATCCCTTTGGTGAGTATCTCTGGCTTTTCATGGCCGCTCCAATCACAGCTATCCCGCTTTTTATAAATTTCGGTCTATATCGCGCCGTACTTCGCTATTTCGGTGCAAGCGCGCTGATAACTATATTCAACGCGGTCAGTCTCTCGGCTTTATTGCTAGCTGTTATCATCTACTTGATCAGACCCGATGAGCTGATGCCGCGCTCTGTCGTTTTCATCTACTGGTGGCTCTCTCTATGCTTTATTGGTGGATTGCGTTTGCTCATGCGCCAGTATTTTATCGGAACGCTCTTTGGTGATACCCGCATAGGTTTTTTTCAACCAGAAGACTCTTTGCCAACTGTAGCGATCTACGGTGCGGGGTCGGCCGGTAATCAATTGGCTGCAGCGCTGCGCATGGGAAGAGCCATGCGCCCTGTTGCTTTCATTGACGACGACGAAGGGCTTGTAAATCGTGTAATCGCGGGCTTGAAGGTTTATAGGTCGGGTGATATCCCCTTGATGATTGAGCGCACAAATACAAAGCAAATATTACTTGCGATTCCGTCCCTTACTCGGCAGCGTCGCCGTGAGATCCTTGCTTCGTTAGAAATGTACCCGGTTCATGTTCGTACCGTCCCGGGGTTTATGGACCTTGCTAGCGGCCGCGTCAGTGTCAGTGATCTGCAGGAGGTAGATATCGCCGACCTGCTCGGGCGTGACTCGGTACCGCCTCGGGTTGATTTGTTCGAGCGTTGCATTCGTGGCCAGGCAGTGATGGTCACGGGAGCTGGTGGTTCTATTGGCTCTGAGCTTTGCCGGCAGATTCTTAGCTGCAATCCCGAGACGCTGATCCTTTTCGAGCACAGTGAATTCAATCTCTACAGTATCCATACGGAGCTGGAGCGGCGTGTTCGCTCCCACGGGTTGCCTGTGCGCTTGCTGCCGATCCTCGGTTCCATCCGTAACAGCGATCGCCTGCTGGATGTCATGCGTACCTGGAGGGTTGGCACTGTCTATCATGCAGCTGCTTATAAACACGTCCCCATTGTTGAGCACAATGTCGCGGAAGGTGTGCTCAACAATGTGCTGGGTAGTCTGAATACTGCGGAGGCCGCTATCCAGGCCGGCGTTGAGCACTTCGTATTGATCTCCACAGACAAGGCCGTGCGTCCCACCAATGTCATGGGAAGCACCAAGCGCCTTGCCGAGATGGTGCTTCAGGCGCTGAGTCGCGAGGCGGCGCCTGTCTTGCTGGGTGACAGCACGGGCGTTAACCAAGTCAACAAGACGCGCTTCACCATGGTCCGCTTTGGGAACGTGCTGGGCTCGTCTGGCTCTGTTATTCCGTTGTTCCGCGAGCAGATCAAGCAGGGTGGGCCGGTCACAGTTACTCACCCCAACATCACGCGCTATTTCATGACCATTCCCGAGGCTGCTCAGCTCGTCATCCAGGCAGGATCGATGGGGCTGGGCGGTGATGTATTCGTGCTGGATATGGGGCAGCCGGTGAAGATCGCCGAGCTTGCGGAGAAGATGATCCACCTCTCCGGCCTTAGTATTCGTAACGACGGCAATCCCAATGGAGATGTCGCCATCGAGTTCACTGGGTTACGCCCAGGCGAGAAACTCTATGAGGAGCTTCTGATCGGTGAGAACGTTAGCCCTACCGATCACCCGATGATCATGCGAGCGAACGAAGAGCATCTGCCCTGGGAGGACTTCAAGTCTGTGCTCGAGCGCTTGTTCAGCGCCGTCGAACGGGATGACTACAAAGAGGTTCGTCAGATCCTACGGACTACCGTTAACGGCTACATCCCAGAAGGGGAAATTGTTGACTGGATCTATCAGCAGCGTGCAATTGAGTCACCTTTGTCTAGGGGCTAGCTTGAACCGGCGGTGCAAATAAGCTCCGCTTTAAGCTAGTTACATGGAGAGAACAATGACTCTGATACGGATCCTACCCCTGCTTCTTATGCTGTTTGGTTTCACCGGTGTTGCTGTCGCGGTGGAGGCTCCACCAAAAAGCGATGCTTCCGCTGCTGTGGCTCACAAGGCTGCAGCAGGCAAGATCAATATCAACAAGGCAGATGCCGTTGCGTTGCAGGAGGGCATGATTGGGGTTGGCGAGATGAAGGCCAAGGCAATCGCCGCCTACCGTGAAGCCAACGGTGCTTTTACTTCGATCGATGACCTGCTTCAAGTGAAAGGGATCGGTGCGAAGACCCTGGAAGCCAACCGTGATCTACTCAGTATCGACTGACTCGAGTAACCAGAAGAGACCGGCTTAGGCCGGTCTTTTTGTTTCTGCTGTGGCGGATGGAGTGGTAGCCGAGGCTCGACGGCAAAGCCGAACGCGCTTCAGCGCGGTCCCGAAGGTCCCGAACAACCGGGGACGAAGCCCCTGCTGAGAGTCCGGGTGCTTAAACAAAAAAGCCCCCGGCATGTGCCGAGGGCTTTTGAATTTGGCTCCGCGACCTGGACTCGAACCAGGGACCCAATGATTAACAGTCATTTGCTCTACCGACTGAGCTATCGCGGAACAACGACGCGTATCCTACTGATTAAGAAGGAGAAGTCAAGCACCTGGCTTGAGCTTCTCCCGCTTTTTTCACAGTACCTGGGTGATGGCGCGGGTCACGCTTTCCAGGTTGCCGTTGTTCAGTGCTGCGACGCAGATGCGCCCGGTGCTGACGGCGTAGATGCCGAACTCGTTCTTCAGGCGCTCGACCTGCTCGGCGGTGAGGCCGGAGTAGGAGAACATGCCGCGCTGGCGGGCGA
This sequence comes from Pseudomonas sp. 57B-090624, assembly GCF_003234055.1. NCBI lineage: Bacteria > Pseudomonadati > Pseudomonadota > Gammaproteobacteria > Pseudomonadales > Pseudomonadaceae > Pseudomonas > Pseudomonas sp. 57B-090624. The sequence continues at coordinate 90,603 of NZ_QKRU01000002.1, read as the reverse complement.
CGAAGCTGAAGTCGCGCTTGGCGCCGAAGGCGGCCAGTTGCTCGACCATCGCCAGGCGCATGCTGCGGATGCGCTGGCGCATCTCGCCCAGTTCCTCTTCCCACAGGGCACGTAGTTCGGGGCTGTTGAGCACCGATGCCACTACCGTGGCGCCGTGGGTCGGCGGGTTGGAGTAGTTGGTACGGATCACGCGCTTGGCTTGCGACAGCACTCGGCTGGCTTCGTCGCTTGAGCCGGTGACGATGGACAGGGCGCCAACGCGCTCGCCGTAAAGCGAGAACGACTTGGAGAAGGAGCTGGAGACGAAGAAGTTCAGGCCGGATTGTGCGAACAGGCGCACCGCTTCCGCGTCTTCTTCTATGCCGTCACCGAAGCCCTGGTAGGCGATATCGAGGAAGGGAACGTGCTCACGCTCGCGCAACACTTCCAGTGCGGCTTTCCAGTCATCAAGGTTCAGATCGACGCCCGTCGGGTTGTGGCAACAGGCGTGCATCACGACGATCGAACGAGGAGGAAGGGCCTTGAGGTCTTCGAGCATGCCGGCACGATTCACGCCATGGGTGGCGGCGTCGTAGTAGCGATAGTTCTGCACCGGGAAACCGGCGGACTCGAACAGCGCCCGGTGGTTTTCCCAGCTCGGGTCGCTGATGGCGACAACGGCGTCAGGCAGCAAGCGCTTGAGGAAGTCGGCGCCGGTCTTCAGGGCCCCGGTGCCCCCGACCGCCTGGGTGGTGATGACGCGGCCGTCCGCGATCAGCGCCGAGTCGGCACCGAACAGCAGCTTCTGCACGGCCTGGTCATAGGCGGCGATGCCTTCGATCGGCAGGTAGCCACGCGGTGCGTGGGCTTCGATGCGGGCCTTCTCGGCCTCGGCAACGGCGCGCAGCAGCGGGATACGGCCCTGTTCGTTGTAGTAGACGCCCACGCCAAGGTTGACCTTGGTCGGGCGGGGATCGGCGTTGAATGCTTCGTTAAGGCCCAGGATCGGGTCGCGCGGAGCCATTTCGACGGCAGAAAACAGACTCATGATGCGGCTGCTCGAGAGGAGGGGAAGTTGGAGGCCTGGCAACCCCGCGAGCATCGTGCATTGGGGTTGCGCAATCGGGCCGGTATTATAGCGGCCAAGGTCGCGTGCGGCGACATCGTACGCTAGCTTTTCGCCTGGTTTGACGCTGCCCGCGGGCGGGTGTCACATCCTTTTGCCGAGGTCAGACATGTCAGAGTTTCAACTTGTCACCCGCTTCCAGCCGGCCGGCGACCAACCTGAGGCCATCCGTCAGTTGGTCGAGGGCCTGGAAGCCGGTCTGTCGCACCAGACGCTGCTGGGGGTGACCGGTTCGGGCAAGACCTTCAGCATCGCCAATGTCATCTCCCAGGTGCAGCGTCCGACGCTCGTGCTGGCGCCGAACAAGACGCTCGCCGCCCAGCTCTATGGCGAGTTCAAGGCATTCTTCCCGAACAACTCCGTCGAGTATTTCGTCTCCTATTACGACTATTACCAGCCCGAGGCCTACGTACCGTCCTCGGACACCTATATCGAGAAGGACGCATCGATAAACGACCACATCGAGCAGATGCGCCTGTCTGCGACCAAGGCCCTGCTGGAGCGTTCCGACGCCATCATCGTCGCCACGGTTTCGTCGATCTACGGCCTGGGCGACCCCCAGTCGTACCTGCGCATGGTTCTGCACCTGGACCGGGGCGACAAGATCGACCAGCGTGCGCTGCTGCGCCGCTTGGCCGACCTCCAGTACACCCGCAACGACATGGACTTCGCCCGCGCCACCTTCCGTGTCAGGGGCGATGTGATCGACATCTTCCCGGCGGAATCCGATCTGGAGGCGATCCGCGTCGAATTGTTCGACGACGAGGTGGAGAGTCTTTCCGCCTTCGATCCCCTGACCGGCGAGGTGATCCGCAAGCTGCCGCGCTTCACCTTCTACCCCAAGAGCCACTACGTGACGCCGCGTGAGGTGATCCTCGGTGCGGTGGAGAAGATCAAGGAGGAGCTCAAGGAGCGCCTCGACTACCTGCGCAGCAACAACAAGCTCGTGGAAGCCCAGCGCCTGGAGCAGCGCACCCGTTTCGACCTGGAGATGATCCTCGAACTGGGCTATTGCAACGGCATCGAGAACTACTCCCGCTATCTTTCCGGTCGTGAGCCCGGCCAGGCGCCGCCCACCCTCTACGACTACCTGCCGGCGAACTCGCTGTTGGTGATCGACGAATCGCACGTCAGCGTTCCGCAGGTCGGGGCGATGTTCAAGGGCGACCGTTCGCGCAAGGAAAACCTGGTGGAGTACGGCTTCCGCCTGCCGTCGGCGCTGGACAACCGGCCCATGCGCTTCGACGAATGGGAGGCGGTCAGCCCGCAGACCATCTTCGTTTCCGCGACGCCTGGGCCCTACGAGGCCGAGCATGCCGGGCGCGTCGTCGAGCAGGTGGTGCGTCCGACCGGCCTGGTGGACCCGGAGATCGAGGTGCGTCCGGCCACGACGCAAGTCGACGACCTGCTGTCGGAGATCCGCAAGCGTGTCGCCGTCGAACAGCGCGTGCTGGTCACCACCCTGACCAAGCGCATGGCCGAGGACCTCACCGACTACCTGTCCGACCATGACGTTCGGGTGCGCTACCTGCACTCGGACATCGACACGGTGGAGCGGGTGGAGATCATCCGTGACCTGCGCATCGGCGCTTTCGACGTGCTGGTGGGCATCAACCTGCTGCGCGAGGGCCTGGATATGCCCGAGGTTTCGCTGGTGGCCATCCTCGACGCCGACAAAGAGGGCTTCCTGCGTTCCGAGCGCTCGCTGATCCAGACCATCGGTCGGGCCGCGCGCAACCTGCATGGCAAGGCCATCCTCTACGCCGACAACGTCACCGGCTCGATGCAGCGCGCCATCGACGAGACCGAGCGTCGCCGCAACAAGCAGATCGCCTTCAACGAAGCCAACGGCATCGTCCCCAAGGGCGTGCAGAAGGACGTCCAGGACATTCTCGAAGGTGCCACCGTGCCGGGCTCGCGCAGCAACAAGCGCAAGGCGATGGCCAAGGCGGCGGAGGAAAACGCCCGCTACGAGGCGGAGCTGCGCTCGCCGAGCGAGATCACCAAGCGCATCCGCCAGATGGAAGAGAAGATGTACCAGTTGGCCCGCGACCTGGAGTTCGAGGCCGCCGCGCAGCTGCGTGACGAGATCCAGAAGCTCCGTGACAGGCTGCTGCAGGTGTGAATGGAAAGGGCGCCATCAGGCGCCCTTTTTACATCACGACGTCGTTTTTCAGCGGCGTCCGAAGATGATCATCATCACCCCGCCCAGGGTTGCCAGGCAGGCCAGCAGCGCCGTGACGCTCAGGCGCTCGTCGAGGATCAGGTAGCCCAACAGGAGCGCGACCACCGGGTTGACGAAGGCGAAGGTCGATACCAGGCTCGGGCGCACTTCGCGCAGCAGCCAGAAGTAGGCGGGGTAGACGCCGAGACTCACCGGCAGCACCAGGTAGGCCAGCCACAGCCAGCCGCCCGGGGACAGGTGCCCCAGCTCGAAGCCCTGCCAGTCTCCGCGCCACAGGCCGAAGCCGGCCAGCAGCGCGGTGCCCACCAGCATCTGCATGGCCAGCCCCATCCAGCTGGAGCGGAACGGCCCGCGCTTGCGCAGCAGCCAGGCGCCGACGGCCCAGAGCAATGTGGCCGTCACCACCAGCGCGCCGGCGAACCACTGCTCGAAACCCGGGTTCTCGCCCAGGCCGTTGCCCATCAACAGCAGGATGCCGCCGCTGGCCACCGCCAACCCGCAGAGCACCCAGAGTGGCGGGCGCTCGTCCAGCAGCCATTCCAGTGCCACGCTCCACAGTGGCAGCGTGGTGTAGAGCATCGCCAGCATGCCGGTCGGCAGGTACTGGTTGGCATAGATCAGTGCGCCCTGGCCGACGGCGATCAGCATCACCCCGCCGATGAAAGCGCTGCCCAGGTCGCTGCGCTGCACCTTGGCCTGGCCACGCAACAGCACCCAGGCGAGGGCCAGCAGGCCGGCGAAGAGGAAGCGCAGCGTGGCGATGACGAACGGTGGCTGCTCGCGCAGGAGGAAGTGATTGGCCAGGTAGGTGGTGCCCCAGCCGATGTAGATGAGGGCGAAGGCGCCGACGAGGAGGAGGGCGCGGGTTCTCGGGTTGATGCTGGACATGCGAGGCCTGAGGCGGAACGCGCCGCTCCAGGCGGTGCGCGGGGTTAGTGAGCGGCGCCGCCGGTGGCGCCAGCGGGCAGGGAACGGGTCAGCAGCACGGCGATCATGCTGATGCCGAGTGCGATGCCGATGAAATGGAAGGCGTCATTGTACGCCATGATCGCTGCCTGCTGATGGGCGATCTCGCTGAGCTTGGCCAGTGCCGCCTGGTCGCTGCCGAGCTTCTCGCCAAGCAGGGCCAGGCGCTCGGCCACCTGCGGGTTGCTCGGTACCAGGGACTCGCGCAGGTAGTCGAAATACACCTTGGCGCGGCTATCCAGCAGGGTGGCGAGCAGGGCGATGCCGATGGCGCCACCGAGGTTGCGCAGGATGTTGAACAGGCTGGACGCCGAACCCGCGTCCTGCGGCAGGATGTAGGCCGTGGCGATCAGCGAGATGGTCACCATCACCAGGGGCTGGCCCAGGGCGCGGATGATCTGGATCTGGTTGAACTGCGGGCCAGCGAAATCCGGGTTGAGCACCCCGGAGGCGAAGCTGGCGGCGCCGAACAGGCCGAAGCCCAGGGCGCAGAGCAGCTTCGGCGAGATGATCTTCATCAGCTTGGGCACCAGCGGGATGAGGAACAGCTGCGGCACGCCCATCCACATGATCACCTCGCCGATCTGCAGCGCGTTGTAGCCCTGGATCTGCGCCAGGTACAGCGGCAGCACGTAGATCGAGCCGTAGAGCCCCATGCCCAGGCCGACGCTGGAGATGCTCGACAGGCCGAAGTTGCGGTTCTTGAGGATGCCCAGGTTGATCAGCGGGTTGGGCCGCGAGGTCTGCAGGATGACGAAGAGGACCAGGCTCACCAGGGCGATGCTGCCCAAACCGACGATCAGCTGCGATTCCAGCCAGTCCTTGCGATGGCCTTCTTCGAGGAACACCTGCAGGCAGCCCAGGCCCAGGCCGAGGGTGAGGATGCCGGCGTAGTCCGTGCTCTTCAGCAGTTCCCAGTGAGGCGCCTTCTTCTCCAGGCCGTACATCAGCCCGGCGATCATCAGCAGGCCTGGCGGCACGTTGATGTAGAAGATGTATTCCCAGCCGAAGTTCTCCGTCAGCCAGCCGCCCAGGGTCGGGCCGATCGAGGGCGCGAAGGTGGCGGTGATGGCGAACAGCGCCATGCCCTTGGCCCGGTGGTGCTCGGGCAGCTTGATCAGGGTCAGGGTGAAGGCCAGGGGGATCAGCGCGCCGCCGGTGAAGCCCTGCATGGCGCGGAACACGATCATGCTTTCAAGGCTCCAGGCCATGGAGCAGAGCAGGGAGGAGGCGAGGAAACCCAGGGAGACCCAGACCGCCAGGCGGCGTGCCGAGAGCACCTGCACCAGCCAGGCGGTGAGCGGGATCATGATGATCTCCGCCACCAGGTAGGACGTGGAGATCCACGAGCCTTCCTCCAGGGTGGCCGAAAGCGCGCCCTGGATGTCCTTCAGCGAGGAGTTGGTGATCTGGATGTCCAGCACTGCCATGAAGGCGCCGAGCATGGCGCTCATCACGGCGATCCAGTCGCGCCGGCTGGGCTCGCCGGTCGGGCGGATCAGGGCGTCACCGGCCACCGTCAGTCATCCAGCTTGATGGAGACTTTCACCAGCACCGACATGCCGGGGCGGATGCGGCCCTTGAGCGGGTTGTCGCGCTCGAAGGTCAGCTTCACCGGGATGCGCTGCACCACCTTGGTGAAGTTGCCGGTGGCGTTGTCCGGTGGCAGCAGGCTGAACTGGGCGCCGGAGGCGGCGAACAGACTCTCGACCTTCGCCTCGATGGGCGTATTGGGGAAGCTGTCGAACACCAGCTCGGCCTTTTGCCCTGGCTGCATATGCTCGATCTGGGTTTCCTTGAAGTTGGCCTGGACCCAGATGTCCTGGTCCGGGACCAGCGACATCAAGTGGGCGCCGACCTGCACGTACTGGCCGTTGCGCGCGGCGCGCTGGCCGACCATGCCGTCGATGGGGGCGCGGATTTCGGTACGGGTCAGGTTCAGCTCAGCCTGGGCGATATCGGCGCGGGCATTGGCGATCTGTGCCTCCAGGCGCTTCACGTCGGCACGCAGCGCATCGGTCTGCACGCGCTGGGCCTTGAGGTCGGCTTCGGCGCGGGCCACCTGGGAGCGGGCCACGCGGGAGTCGGCGGACAGTGTGGTGACGCGCTCTTCGGAGACATAGCCCGGTTTGCGCAGGGTCTGCGCGCGGGACAGGTCGATCTGGGTGCGGCCCAGGGTCGCCTGGCTGGCGGCAACGTCGGCCTCACTGGCGGCGATCATGCTGTCCTGCTGGGTGAGCTTGCTGCGCGACTGGGCCAGCTCCGCCTCGCGAGTGGCCAGGGTGGCCTGCGCGCGTTGCAGCGCCAGTTTGAAGTCCTCGGCCTCCAGGCGCACCAGCAGGTCGCCTTTCTTCACATGCTGGTTGTCGCCCACCAGCACTTCTTCTATACGCGCGCCGAGCTGGCTGGAGACCCGGGTGATCTCGCCCTGGACATAGGCGTTGTCAGTGGTTTCCAGGAAGCGCCCCACCAGCAGCCAGTGCAGGAAGAAACCGCCCACGACGAGGACCAGCAGGGCGATGAAAATGAACAGGCGACGTTGCAGTTTGGCAGGCATTCCAGAGGCTCGAAGTGCGGGCGGAAAGGCGGAAATCTAGCACTGTTCCAGTCAGGCAAATAGCCAGTACACTTCATAAACTTTGTTGCTTATGGGGAACAATAATGGGTCTGGATGACGCCCTGATCTTCACCCGTGTGGTGGAGTTGCACAGCTTCACCCAGGCCGCCCATAGCCTGGGCATGCAGAAATCCACCGTCAGTCGGCGCATCGCCTTGCTGGAAGAGCGCCTGGGCGTACGCCTGCTCAACCGCACGACGCGCAAGCTGCGGCTGACCGAGGTCGGCCAGGCCTATTACGAGCGTTGCCGGCAGATCATGGTCGACTTCGCCGAGGCCGAGCAGGCGGTCATGCAGTTGCAGTAGGAACCCTCCGGCCTGTTGCGCATCACCGCGCCCATCGAGTTCGGCCAGTTGTTCCTCGGCAGGGTGCTGGGCGACTTCATGAGCCAGTACCCGCAGATCACCGCCGAGGTGGAGATCACCTCGCGGGACGTGGACCCGCTGGAGGAGGGCGTCGACATCGCCATCATGGTCGGGCAGCCACAGGATTCCACCCTGATCGCCCGCAAGCTGTTCGAGAATGGCCGTCGTCTCTGCGCCAGCCCCGCCTACCTGGCGGCCCATGGCACGCCGCGCAATGTCCAGGCCCTGGCCGAGCACCGCGCCGTGCTCCTGCCCCATGACCCCCAGCGATACTGGCCGCTGCTCGATGAAAGCGTGCCCTGCCAGCGCGTGCTGCATTGCAACAACATCACCTTCGCCCGCGAGGCCGTGCTGGGCGGGGCGGGCATCGCCTCGCTGCCGCTGATGATCACCGAGGACGCGGTACGCCGTGGCGAGCTGGTCGAGCTGCTGCCCGGTGTGCAGCTGCCCAGCGGCGTGATCTACGCCGTCTATCCTTCCCGGCGCTTCCAGGCGATGAAGGTGAAGGCCTTCCTCGATTTCCTCATGGCCAGCCTGCCGATCGATCGCAGCCAGTGGCTGGAGCCCGCAGCTGCGCCCCTGCTAACATCGCGCCTTTGACCGTTCCTCCGTACCAGGACCCGCCATGACCACTGTCCGTACCCGCATCGCGCCGTCGCCCACTGGCGATCCGCACGTCGGCACCGCCTATATAGCCCTGTTCAACCTCTGCTTCGCCCGTCAGCACGGTGGCCAGTTCATCCTGCGCATCGAGGACACCGACCAGCTCCGCTCCACCCGCGAGTCGGAGCAGCAGATCTTCGACGCCCTGCGCTGGCTGGGCATCGAGTGGGACGAGGGCCCCGACGTCGGCGGTCCCCACGGTCCGTATCGGCAGAGCGAGCGCGGCGAGATCTACAAGAAGTACTCCCAGGAACTGGTGGACAAGGGCCACGCCTTCCCCTGCTTCTGCACCGCCGAGCGCCTGGACAAGCTGCGCGCCGAGCAGACCGAGCGCAAGGAAACCCCGCGCTACGACGGCCACTGCATCGACCTGAGCCGCGAAGAGGCGGACAAGCGCATCGCCGCCGGCGAGCCCCATGTCGTGCGCATGAAGATGCCCACCGAGGGCGTCTGCGTGGTGCCGGACATGCTCCGCGGCAATGTCGAGATCCCGTGGGATCGCATGGACATGCAGGTGCTGATGAAGACCGATGGCCTGCCGACCTACTTCCTCGCCAACGTGGTCGATGACCACCTCATGGGCATCACCCATGTGTTGCGCGGCGAAGAGTGGCTGCCCTCGGCGCCCAAGCTGATCAAGCTGTACGAGTACTTCGGCTGGGAGCAGCCGGTGCTCTGCTACATGCCGCTGCTGCGCAACCCGGACAAGAGCAAGCTCTCCAAGCGCAAGAACCCGACCTCCATCACCTTCTACGAGCGCATGGGCTACCTGCCCGAGGCGATGCTCAACTACCTCGGCCGCATGGGCTGGTCGATGCCGGACGAGCGCGAGAAGTTCTCCCTGGCGGAGATGATCGAGCACTTCGACCTGTCGCGCGTGTCCCTGGGGGGGCCGATCTTCGACCTGGAGAAGCTCTCCTGGCTCAACGGCCAGTGGATCCGCGAGCTGCCGGTGGAGCGTTTCGCCGCCGAGGTGCAGAAGTGGGCGCTCAATCCCGACTACCTGATGAAGATCGCCCCCCACGTGCAGGGCCGGGTCGAGACCTTCAGCCAGATCGCCCCGCTGGCTGGCTTCTTCTTCGCCGGCGCGCTGCCGCTGGACGCCAAGCTGTTCGAGCACAAGAAGCTGTCGCCCGACCAGGTTCGCCAGGTCATGCAACTGGTGCTGTGGAAGCTGGAATCACTGCGCCAGTGGGAGAAGGAGCGCATCACCGCCTGCATCCAGGCCGTCGCCGAACACCTGGAACTCAAGCTGCGTGACGTGATGCCCCTGATGTTCCCGGCCATCACCGGCCAGGCCAGCTCCGTCTCCGTGCTGGATGCCATGGAGGTACTCGGCGCCGACCTCACCCGCTTCCGCCTGCGCCAGGCGCTGGAGCTCCTGGGCGGTGCGTCGAAGAAGGAAACCAAGGAGTGGGAAAAGATCCGCGACGCCATTCCTGGCTGAGTGATCCCGCTTCCAGCAGGCCCGCCTCGTGCGGGCCTTTTCATCTCTTGGGAAGGGCAGCGGGTTGGCTCGGCGGCAGCGGAGCATGGGCGCTTCTCGCGGAATCCGGTAAGTGATTGTTCTTGCGATGAAAATTTTTCGATCCTGTGGAAAAATTTTGTTGACAGCCTTCAGGGGCGCCCTTAGTATGCGCCCCGTTCTCACGACGAACTCGAAAGCGACGTGAGATGTTCCAGCGTTGTTCGTGGGGCTATAGCTCAGCTGGGAGAGCGCTTGCATGGCATGCAAGAGGTCGACGGTTCGATCCCGTCTAGCTCCACCAAATTGCCGGGATTCGCAGCCATGGTTGCGGTTCCACGAAGGTTAAGTCCCCTTCGTCTAGTGGCCTAGGACACCGCCCTTTCACGGCGGTAACAGGGGTTCGAGTCCCCTAGGGGACGCCACTTTCCAGCAGCGACAGCCACAAGGCCGGTCGCGCACCGAGAAGGTTTCGGGGCTATAGCTCAGCTGGGAGAGCGCTTGCATGGCATGCAAGAGGTCGACGGTTCGATCCCGTCTAGCTCCACCAAATCAGATGCCCAGCGCATCGAATTAAGGCCAGCCGCAAGGCTGGCCTTGCTTTTCGAAGGTTCAAAGTCCCCTTCGTCTAGTGGCCTAGGACACCGCCCTTTCACGGCGGTAACAGGGGTTCGAGTCCCCTAGGGGACGCCACTTTTCCCGCTCTGCGGGGTTTTCAAGGGTCATTCCGTCATGGGGTGGCCCTTTTGTTTTTCCTCTTCCGCAACATCCGCCCACCCTCATTCACTTGCCTCCCGGCCCACGACGGGCGGCACGCGTATCGGCTTGCCAAATTGGATGACGGATATAATATTATATCCGTCATTCCACGGGAGGCCGTCATGAGCGACAAACGCACCCAGACACGCAAGCGCATCCTCGCCGAAGCGGGCAGGGCGCTGTTCGCCCGGGGGCCGCTGGAGCCTAGCGTCAGCGACGTGATGGCGGCGGCCGGGCTCACGGTGGGTGGTTTCTATACCCATTTCGACAGCAAGGAAGCCTTGATGGCGGAGGCGTTCGGTGAGCTGCTGCGGGAGCGGCGCCAGCAGATGCGCCAGCTCGATTCCGCACTGGCGCCACAGGACCGGCGCACCCTGGCGGCGGCCTTCTACCTCTCGCGCAGGCATCGCGACAGCACTGATCGTGGCTGCCCGCTTCCCGGTTCCCTCGGCGAAGTGGCGCGCAATGCCGAGCCCTATCAACTGATGCTGGCCGAGCACCTCGAACTGCTCGCTGCCGACCTGGCCGGTACGCCGGAGGATGGCGACAAGGCCCTGGCCGACATCGCCCTGATGGTGGGTGGCCTGGCCCTTGCCCGCGCCCTGGGAGCCGGCGAGTTGTCGGACCGGATACTGCGTGCCGCCCGTACGGCGGTGATCTAGGAGAAACGAGATGAACAGCCTGGACCTGCTTCGAGGATTCAACGCCACTGTCGGCCGGGTCGCGCCCCGGCACGTCGCCGACCGGGCCCGGCGGCGCTTCATGACGCCGCGCGACACCACGCCTCGCGATTGGGAGCTGCCCTGGCTCGAGCGCGCCGAGCGCATCACCCTGCGCTTCGGCCTTTCCGCCCTGCGCTGGGGCAGCGGCCCGACCGTGTTGCTGATGCACGGCTGGGAAGGACGCCCGACCCAGTTCGCCAGCCTGATCGACGCGCTGGTGCAGGCCGGCTACGGCGTGATCGCCCTCGATGCACCTGCTCACGGCCGTTCTCCGGGGCGCGAGGCGAACATCGTGCTCTTCGCCCGCGCGCTGCTCGAAGCCGCCGAGGACCTGCCGCCGCTGCACGGCGTGATCGGCCACTCCATGGGCGGTGCCAGCGCCATGCTGGCCATCCAGTTGGGGTTGCGGCCCCGGGCCCTGGTCACGGTGGCCGCCCCCAGCCGCATTCTCGGCATGCTGCGCGGCTTCGCCCGCTTCATCGGCTTGCCGCCCCGGGCGGGCGAGCAGTTCATCAAGCGGGTCGAGGATCACGCCGGCATCCCCGCTGCGGACCTCGACGTGCAGCACTACCGGCTCGGCATGCCCGGCCTGGTGGCTCATGCGGAGGATGATCCCCTGGTGCCCGCCGCCGAAGCCGGGCGTATCCACGAAGCCTGGTTCGGCAGCCAGCTGCTGCGCCTGGAGGGCGGTGGCCATCAGCGGGTGCTGGCGGACCCGCGCCTGGTGAAGGCGGTGTTGCAGCTGTTCGACGAAGTAGGCCTGCGCGCCAGCGCCTGAGCCTTTCCCATTGCACGGCGGGCTTGGCGACAGCCGCCGGGTGCAGGAAGATTCGCCTATGGAATGCGTCGGTGGCCCACCGCTGGTCGGTGACCTGCCGCCGATGCTGCGCTTCCAAGGTCCATGTCTGTTGCGCGCCACCGACGGCGGCCCGGGCATGGTCGCCGGGGCGAATCAAGTCCGGACCCGAGCGCGGGGCCGGAGGCACGAATCAAGGGGAAAGATGCAAATGAGCCTGACTATGGATGTGGTGCTGCAGCGGGCGCGCCCCGTCCTTCCGGTGCTGGTCATCGAGGACACCGGGCTGGCCCTGGACCTGGCCGGCGCCCTCGCTGCCGGTGGGATCGAGGTGCTGGAGGTGACGCTGCGCACGCCACGGGCCCTGGATGCGGTGGCGGCGATCCGCAAGGAATTCCCGGACCTGCTGGTGGGGGCGGGCACGCTGATCCATACCGAGCAGTTCCTCGAAGCCCGCGATGCCGGTGCCCACTTCGCCGTCAGCCCCGGCTGCACCGAGCGCCTGGCGGCCGCTGCCGAGGATTCCGGCCTGCCCTACCTGCCCGGGGTGATGACGCCTTCGGAAGTGCTGCTGGCGCTGGAGTATGGCTACCGCTCGCTGAAGCTGTTCCCGGCCAATGGCAACGCCAGCGTGAAGATGCTCAAGAGCTTCAAGGGCCCCTTCACCGGCATCCGCTTCTGTCCCACCGGCGGTGTGACGCCGGACAACCTGCAAGGCTTTCTGCAACTGCCCAACGTCGCCTGCGTCGGCGGCACCTGGATCGCGCCGTCGAGCCTGATCCGCGCCCGCGCCTGGGACCAGATCACCCAACTCGCCGCCGAAGCCCGTGAACTGGCCAGCAGCTCGGAGCACGCCTGATGAACTGGGACCTGCCCACCCCCTTCGTCATCGACATCAAGGTTGTCGCCGATGACATCGACGGCCTCGGCCACGCCAATAACGCCGTCTACGTCAGCTGGCTGGAGCGCTGCGCCTGGCGCCACTCCCAGAGCCTGGGCCTGGACCTGGTCGAATACCGCCGGCTGGACCGTGCCATGGCCGTGGTGCGCCACGAGATCGACTACCTTGCCGCCGCCTACGAGGACCAGGAGCTGCAGATGGCCACCTGGATCGTCGAATCCGACCAGCGCCTGAAGATGGACCGGCGCTTCCAGCTGATCCGTCCCGAAGATGGCGCCACGCTACTGCGGGCGAAGACCACCTTCGTCTGCATCGAGCTTTCCAGCGGTCGGCCCAAACGCATGCCGCCCGAGTTCATCGAAGGCTACGGCCGTGCCTTGATGCCGCCGTTCGCCCTGGAGCTCTGAGCGGGCCCGTTCAGTCCACCGCGGGCGACAGGAACAGCTCGGTCGGGTTCTGCACGATGCGCAGGTGCCGTCGCTCGCCGGGCTGGATCAGAACCGACTGCGGGCGCCCGGTGAGGTTGCCGGCGCAGTAGCCGGAAGGGCTCTGCGCCACGTTCAGGGTCATCTCGCCGGCCGGCACGCTCAGGCTGACGGCCTGCCCGGCGGAAATCTGCGCCACCAGCTCGTCCTGCAGGTAGAGGCCGACCTCGCAGGCATTGGCCGCATTCTCGTCGCGACTGACCACCAGTTCCGCCAGCGAGTCGGGGGCCGGCTGCAACTGGCCTTCCAGTGCGCCGGCCGCGTTCACGAGGGGTGCCAGGCCACCGAGAGCCAGGCAGAGCAGGGTGGGTCGGATCTTTTTCATCGGCCATTCCTTTTCCTGAGGCTTACCGGTTCGACTGCACCGGGGCGCGGCTTGCTCCCGCTGTTTTCGTCGGGAGGATTCTGCGCCGGGCTGCTCCGCGCTTACACTACGCGCCCATTTTTCCAAGGCTTCCCCTATGCAAATCGCCCTGGCGCCCATGGAGGGCCTGGTCGACGAGATTCTCCGTGACGTGCTGACCCGCGTGGGTGGCATCGATTGGTGCGTCAGCGAGTTCATCCGCGTCTGCGACCGCCTGTTGCCCGCCAGTACCTACCAGAAGCTCGCCCCCGAGCTGGAGAGTGGGTCGCGCACCCGTGCCGGTACGCCGATGCGTGTGCAACTGCTGGGTTCCGACCCGGTGTGCCTGGGGGAGAACGCGGCCTACGCCTGCGAGCTGGGCGCGCCGGTGATCGACCTCAACTTCGGCTGCCCGGCCAAGACGGTGAACAAGTCCCGTGGCGGTGCCGTGCTGCTCAAGGAGCCCGAGTTGCTGCATGCCATCGTCAGTGGCGTGCGTCGCGCGGTGCCGGCGGCCATCCCGGTGACGGCGAAGATGCGCCTGGGCTTCGACAGCCCCGATGGCGCGCTCGATTGCGCCCTGGCCCTGGCCGAAGGCGGCGCCTCGCAACTGGTGGTGCACGCCCGCACCAAGGTGGAGGGCTACAAGCCGCCGGCCCACTGGGAATGGGTGGCGCGGGTACAGGACGTGGTCAAGGTGCCGGTGTTCGCCAATGGCGAGGTCTGGACCCTGGATGACTGGCGGCGCTGTCGTGAAGTCAGTGGCGTCGAGGACATCATGCTCGGCCGTGGGCTGGTTTCGCGCCCCGGTCTGGCCCGGCAGATCGCCGCCGTGCGTGATGGCGCGACGCCGGAGGAGATGAGCTGGGAGGAGTTCCAGCCGCTGCTGCGTGATTTCTGGCGCCAGGCGCGGCGCAAGCTCGCCCCGCGCTACGCACCGGGGCGCCTCAAGCAGTGGCTGGGCATGCTCACCCGCACCTACCCGGAAGCCGTGGTGCTGTTCACCGAGATCCGCCGGGAAAGCGACTGCTCGCGCATCGATGCCCTGCTGGGCATGCCGAGCCTGGAGCGGGAGTTCGCGGCGGCCTGATGCGCTTTGCCGGTTCCGTCGCCGTCCCGCTCTGAAGCCCGGGCTACGCCCGAGGCACGAAGCACAACGCCAGGCAGTCTCGTCGGGCCTCGCTGCGCTCGGCGCCAACCTGCGACTCGGACTGCTCAGCGGCCGCCACTGACGTCCAGCAGCGCGCCGGTGGTGTAGGAGGCCTCGTCGCTGGCCAGCCAGAGAATGGCATTGGCGATTTCCTCCGCTTCGCCGCCCCGCCCCATGGGCACGCTGGCGGCGACCCGCTCGACCCGTCCCGGCTCCCCGCCGCTGGCATGGATGTCGGTGCGGATCACCCCCGGCCTCACCGCGTTCACGCGGACCCCTTCGCTCGCCAGTTCCTTCGCCAGCCCCACGGTCATCGCGTCGATGGCGCCCTTGGCCGCCGCATAGTCGACGTACTCGTTGGGTGCACCCAGGCGGGCGGCGATGGAGGAGAGGTTGATGATCGATCCGCCTCGTCCGCCGTGGCGGGTGGACAGCCGAAGGATCGCCTCGCGGGCGCAGTGGAAGCTGCCGAATACATTGGCGCCGAAGACCCGCAGCAGCCGGGCGCCGTCGATCTCCTCCAGGCGTGCCTGGCGCTCGAGCATCCCGGCGTTGTTCACCAGTACGTCGAGGCGGCCGAATTCGCGGTCGAGGGTGGCGAACAGCTCTGCCACCTGCCGCTCGTCGGCGACATCCGCCGCCACGGCGATGGCCCGGCCGCCCTGGTGTTCGATCTCCGCCACCAGTCGCTCGGCGGCGTCCCTGCGCTGCCGGTAGTTGATGCACAGCGCGTAGCCACGCGCTGCCGCCAGGCGCGCCGTGGCGGCGCCTATGCCCCGGCTGGCGCCGGTGATCAGCATGACCTTGTGCATGAATCCTCCGTGGAAGGGGGGGCCTTGAAATCATTTCCGGCATCCCTATCTAGGGGAATGCGGGATGCCGAAGTCGGGTCCCGCGACTTTAGACCTTGCTGATTATTCAGGAGAGATTGTCATGACCAGCGCATTTTCCCTCGCTCCGCTGTTCCGCCATTCCGTAGGCTTCGACCGGTTCAACGACCTGTTCGAATCGGCCCTGCGCAACGAGAGCGGCAGCACCTACCCGCCTTACAACGTCGAGAAGCACGGTGACGACCAGTACCGCATCGTGGTCGCTGCGGCCGGCTTCCAGGAAGACGACCTGGAGCTGCATGTCGAGCGCGGCGTACTGACCGTCAGCGGCGGCAAGCGCGATAACGGCGCCGAAAGCGTGACCTACCTGCACCAGGGCATCGCCCAGCGCGCCTTCAAGCTGTCGTTCCGCCTGGCCGACCACATCGAGGTGCGTAACGCGGGGCTGCAGAACGGCCTGCTGAACATCGACCTGGTACGCATCGTGCCGGAAGAGGCCAAGCCCAAGCGCATCCCGATCAACGGCACCCGTCCGGTGCTGGAAAACTGATCCGACGCGCAAGCGGCACGAGAAAGGGCGCCCCAGGGCGCCCTTTCTCATTGGGGCGGCTGGCGCTCAGCCCTGTTGGCGGTTCCTGGCCAGCAGCGCGCGGAACTCGTCCAGCGGCACCGGCCTGCTGAACAGGTAGCCCTGGTACAGGTGGCAGCCCTGCTGCTCGAGGAAGTCCAGTTGCTCCTGCTGCTCCACCCCCTCTGCCACCATGCCCAGCCCCAGGCTGCGCGCCATGGCGACGATGGCGCGGATGATCTCGGCGTCGTTGGGGTCGTTGGTGGCGTCGCGGACGAATGACTGGTCGATCTTCAGCACATCCACCGGCAGGCGCTTGAGGTAGGTCAGCGACGAATAGCCGGTGCCGAAGTCGTCCATGGCGAAGCTGACGCCGAGCTTCTTCAGGCGGCGCATCTTGCCGATGGTGTCGTCGAGGTTCTGGATGACGATGCCTTCGGTGATCTCCAGCTTGAGGATGCTGCGCGGCAGGTTGGTATCGGCCAGGCTCTTCTCGATGCGCTCGACGAAGTCGCTCTGGCGGAACTGCCGCGGGCTGATGTTCACGCACAGGCTGAAGTCGTCGGCGTTGGCCAGCCCCTCGGCCAACAGTTGCCCGCAGGCGCGGCAGGCTTCGGCCAGCACCCAGCTGCCCACTTCGACGATCAGGCCGCTTTCCTCCAGCACCTGGATGAACTGCGCCGGCGATTGCGGGCCGAGCGTCGGGTGCTTCCAGCGCAGCAGGGCCTCGGTGCCGATCACGCGGTTGTCCCGGGCATCCACCTGGGGCTGGAAGTGCAGCTCGAACTCGCCGCGCACCAGCGCCAGGCGCAGGTCGTTCTCCAGCCGCAGGCGCTCGCTGGCGGCCTCCTGCATGGTCGCGCGGAACAGCTGGATGGCATTGCGCCCGGAGTCCTTGGCCCGATACAGGGCGATGTCGGCGCGCTTGAGCAGGTCGGCGGGTGTCTCGCCGTGATCGGGGATCAGCGCCACGCCCATGCTCGGCGTCACCTGCAGGTGGTGGCCGTCCAGCAGCATGGGCTCGGCCAGCAGCTTGCGCAGCTTGTCGGCGATCTGCCGCACCTGGCGCGTCACTTCCGAGCGCTTGCCCTCCAGGCCGGTGAGCAGCACGACGAATTCGTCACCGCCCAGGCGCGCCACGGTGTCTTCCAGGCGCACGCTGGCTTCCAGGCGCGCGGTGACCATCTTGAGCACCGAGTCGCCCACCGGGTGGCCGAGTGAATCATTGATGTGCTTGAAGTGGTCGAGGTCGAGGAACAGCAGGGCGCCACGCAGCTTGTGGCGCTTGAGCAGGGCGATCTGCTGGGTCAGGCGGTCCATCAGCAGCGCGCGGTTGGGCAGGTTGGTCAGCGGGTCGTGGTAGGCCAGGTGCTGGATCTGCGCCTGGGCGTCCTTCAGCGCACTGATGTCGCGGGCGGTCAGCAGCAGGCAGGCCTTGCCGTCCAGGTCGATCTGCTCGACCGACACCTCTACCACCTTGCGCGTGCCGTCGCGGTGCTGGCCGGACATCTCCAGGTGGTGCGCGCGGCCGTCGCGGCGCATCACCTCGACCAGGCGCTGGCGCTCCTCGGGGCGGGCCCAGATGTTCAGGTCATGGGCGGTGCGGCCGATGACTTCCTCGGCGCTGTAGCCGGTGAGGCGGCAGAACCCCTCGTTGACCTCGATGTAGCGGCCGGTGTCGCGCTCGGTGATGGTGATGGCGTCCGGGCTGGAGTGGAACGCCTTGGCGAACTTCTCCTGGCTGGCCTTCAGGGCGGCCTCGGCCTGCTGGCGCTCGGTGATGTCGCGGAAGGTGGTGGTGATGCACAGCTGGCGGTCGACGCGGATGAAGCGGCTGGACACCACGCAGGTCAGCGTCCGTCCGTCCTGGGTCAGGTACTGGGCCTCGACGTTGTCCAGGCCCTTCTCGCGCATCAGCTCGCGTGACAGGCGGTCGCGTTGCTGCAGGTCGACCCAGAAGGCGATCTCCGGCGCACAGCGGCCGACGATCTCGTCCGGTCGCCAGCCGAACACCTCGGTGAAGCTGGGGTTGATCTCGATGAAGGCGCCATCGCGCACGCGGGTCACGCAGATGGGGTCGGGGCTGGCCTGGAACAGGGTGACGAACTTCTCCTCCGAGGCCGCCAGGCGCTGCTCGCGGCGTACCCGTTCGGTGATGTCGATGAGGATGCCGGCCATGCGCAGCGGCTCGCCGGCTTCGTCGCGGTAGAGCTTGGCGGTGCTTTCCAGGTAGTGGATCTCACCGTTGGCGAAGCGCGAGCGGTAGGTGAACTGGTAGTCCTTGGTCACGCCAGTCAGCAGGTCCTGGTAGGCCTGGCGCATGGCCATCTGGTCTTCCAGCGGCACGAAGCTGAAGAAGTTCTTGAAGTCGCCCTCGTAGGGCTCGGCCGCCAGCCCGTGCAGGGCGGAGGCACGCGCCGAGCCGTACAGGCAGCTGCTGGGGATGTGCCAGTCCCAGGTGCCCAGGTCGGCGGACTCCAGGGCCAGGGCCAGGCGCTCCTGGCTCTCCTTGAGGGCGCGTTCCTGGGCGCGCATGCGGGTGATGTCGCGCACCGTCAGCACCAGGCAGGTGCGGCCGTTGAGCTGGATCTGGTCGCCGTAGAGCAGGTTGGTGCTGACGCTGCCGTCACGGCCGCGCAGTTGCACTTCGAGGCCATCCAGGGTGCCGTGGCGGTCGAAGTCCTCGAGCATCTCGCGGCGCTGCCCGGCATGCACCCAGATGCCCAGTTCCAGGGAGCTGCGGCCGATCGTCTCGCTGGCGTCCCAGCCGAACTGGCGCTGGAAGCCGGGGTTGGCCTCGATGAAGCAGCCGGTCTCGCGGTCGGTGATGACCACGGCATCGGGCGTGCTGCGGAAGGCCTTGGAGAATTTTTCCTCGCTGGTGCGCAGGGCGGCTTCGGCGCGCTTGCGCTCGGTGGTGTCGAGGAAGGTGCTGATGAGGAAGGACTCGCCCTCCAGTTCGATGAACTGGCTGGACAGCACGCCGTCGAGCACGCGCTCGTCGCGGGTGCGCAACTGGACTTCCTGGACGATGGGGTCTTCCGAGTCGCTGCGGCTGCGATACAGCAGCTCGCGTTGCTGCGGGTGTACCCAGATGCCCAGCTCCGCCGTGCTGCGGCCGACCACTTCGGCCGCCGGCCAGCCGAATACGCTCTCGAAGTGCTGGTTGGCCTCGGTGATGATGCTGCCTTCCATGCGCACCAGCAGCACCACGTCGGGGCTCAGGTGGAACAGGCTGGAGAAGCGCCGCTGGGAGTTCTCCAGGGCCTCGGCGCGTTCCTGCTGCTCGGTCACGTCGCGGATCACGCCGATGATGCGCTTGCGGCCATCGGCATCCTGCTGCGGGCTGCCGCTGATCTCCAGCCAGTGCAGGCTGCCGTCGGGCCAGCGGATGCGGTGGCGGAAGGCGCGCTCGGGGTGGGCGCCGGAAAGCACGCGGGCGAAGAGTTCCAGGACCCCGGCGCGGTCCTCCTCGGGAATCAGCTCGATGTAGTCGACCTGGGTACGCAGCGGGCGCTTGGGGTCCAGGCCGAACAGCGCCTGCGCACCGCGCGACCAGTTGACCCGACCGCTGGCGATGTCCCAGTCCCAGGCACCCAGGCGTGCGCCATTGAGGGCGGCGAGCAGGCGTTGCACGTCCTGCCAGCTCTGCTCGAATTCGGCCGGGTCGAGGGCGGGGATGTAGGGCAGCGGCGGATGGTCAGTTGGCTTGGACATGGCGGCCCCTTCCGGTCCGGTGACTGCAATCTGGCGGGAGGACGGGTGGGAGTGGGCGGGGTGGACAGGGCATGCGCGGGCCTTTTCTTATCGTTATGCGGCTCACGTTAGCCCCAGCCTCGGGGACTACGCAAGGTGATCGCGCTGGGCGTCGAGCAGCGCCATGAAGGCCTTGGCAGCGTTCGACAGGGTGCGGTCGGTGTGCAGGATGTAGCCGAGCTTGCGGCTCAGCTGGATGTCCTGCAGCGGCAGGCGGACCACCTGTTCGTCGAGCATGGTGCGCGGTAGCACGCTCCAGGCCAGGCCGATGGAAACCATCATCTTGATGGTCTCCATGTAGTTGGTGCTCATGCCGATGTTCGGCGTCAGCCCCTCGGCCTCGAACAGGCGCCGCACGATGTGGTGGGTGAAGGTGTTGCCGCCGGGGAACACCGCCGGATGCTTGGCCACGTCGGCGAGGAAGATGGTCTTGTCGCGGGCCAGCGGGTGCTCCGGGGCGGCGACGAAGTCCAGGGCGTCGTCCCAGACCGGCACCGCCTGCACCGGCAGCGCGGTTTCCGGGGCCAGGGTGATCACCGCCAGCTCGGCGCGGCCGTGCAGGATCTCCTCGTAGGCGACCTCGGAGTCGAGGAACTGGATGTCCAGCGCCACCTGCGGGTAGGCGCGGGTGAAGGCCCGTAGCAGCGGCGGCAGGCGGTGCAGGCCGATGTGGTGGCTGGTGGCCAGGGTCAGGCGGCCGCTGATGTCGCCGGACAGGTTGGAGAGGGCGCGGCGGGTATCGTCCAGCACATTGAGGATCTGGTAGGCCCGCGGCAGCAGGGCGCGGCCGGCCTCGGTCAGCCCCACTTCGCGGCCGAGGCGGTCGAACAGGCGCACGTTCAGTTGCTGCTCCAGGGAGGCGATGCGCTTGCTCACCGCCGGCTGGGTCAGGTGCAGGCGCTCGCCGGCTTCGGAGAAACTGCCGGTTTCGGCGATGGCGATGAAGGCATTGAGGCTGGCGAGATCCATGGCGCTGGGGCTCCGGGCCGCGTGGGCGGCGGGTGTGCGGGAGAGGGCGGTCGCGTGGGTGGCGGTCGACTGCGGGGCTATCGATTCCTTGTAGGAATCCATTGGATAAAAAATATGAATTTGAGTTATTCATGTCAAATCCCTAGGATCATCCCCACAAGCCAAGGGGCCTTTTTGTCCAATGAGAGCCCCGGCATGGAAACACGCTGATGAGGAACGCCCGATGGCCGGCAAGACGCTCTACGACAAGCTCTGGGAAATGCACGAGGTGAAGCGCCGCGACGATGGTTCGTCGCTGATCTACATCGACCGCCACATCCTTCATGAAGTGACCTCGCCCCAGGCGTTCGAAGGCCTGCGTCTGGCCGACCGCAAGCCATGGCGCATCGACGCCAACATCGCCACCCCGGACCACAACGTGCCGACCACCCGCGCCGAGCGCCAGGGTGGCCTCGAGGCCATCGCCGACGAGGTGTCGCGCATCCAGGTGCAGACCCTCGATGAGAACTGCGACGACTTCGGCATCCTCGAGTTCAAGATGAATGATGTGCGCCAGGGCATCGTCCACGTGGTCGGCCCGGAGCAGGGCGCCACCTTGCCGGGCATGACCGTGGTCTGCGGCGACTCGCACACCTCCACCCACGGTGCCTTCGGTGCGCTGGCCCACGGCATCGGTACCTCCGAGGTGGAGCATGTGCTCGCCACCCAGTGCCTGATCGCCAAGAAGATGAAGAACATGCAGGTACGCGTGGAGGGCACGCTGCCCTTCGGCGTCACCGCCAAGGACATCGTGCTCGCGGTGATCGGCCGGATCGGCACCGCCGGCGGCAACGGCCACGCCCTGGAGTTCGCCGGCAGCGCCATCCGCGGCCTGTCCATGGAAGGCCGCATGACCATCTGCAACATGTCCATCGAGGCCGGTGCCCGCGTGGGCATGGTGGCGGTGGACGAGAAGACCATCGCCTATGTCGAGGGCCGTCCCTTCGCACCCAAGGGGGCAGACTGGGAAAAGGCCGTGGCGGTCTGGCGCGGCCTGGTTTCCGACGCCGACGCTCACTTCGACACCGTGATCGAGATGCGTGCCGAGGACATCATTCCCCAGGTCAGCTGGGGCACCTCGCCGGAGATGGTGCTGCCGGTCGACCAGCGCGTGCCGGACCCGGCCGTCGAGGCCGACCCGGTCAAGCGCGACTCCATCACCCGCGCCCTCAAGTACATGGGCCTGGCCGCCAACCAGGCGATCACCGATATCCAGCTGGACCGCGTGTTCATCGGCTCCTGCACCAACTCGCGCATCGAAGACCTGCGCGCCGCAGCCGAAGTGGCCAAGGGGCGCAAGGTCGCCGCGACCGTCAAGCAGGCGATGGTGGTGCCGGGCTCGGGCCTGGTGAAGCAGCAGGCCGAGCGTGAGGGGCTGGACAAGATCTTCATCGAGGCGGGTTTCGAATGGCGTGAACCGGGCTGCTCCATGTGCCTGGCGATGAACCCGGACCGCCTGGAAAGCGGCGAGCATTGCGCTTCCACCTCCAACCGCAACTTCGAAGGCCGCCAGGGTGCCGGTGGGCGTACCCACCTGGTCAGCCCGGCCATGGCCGCCGCAGCCGCCGTCAACGGCCGCTTCGTCGATGTTCGCGAGATGCTCAAGTAAGGAGAGCGAGATGAAAGCCTTCACCCAACACACCGGTCTCGTCGCTCCGCTCGACCGTGCCAACGTCGACACCGACCAGATCATCCCCAAGCAATTCCTCAAGTCGATCAAGCGCACCGGCTTCGGCCCGAACCTGTTCGACGAGTGGCGCTACCTGGATGTCGGCCAGCCGAACCAGGACAACTCCAAGCGCCCGGTGAACCCGGACTTCGTCCTCAACTTCCCCCGCTTCCAGGGGGCCAGCGTGCTGCTGGCCCGTGAGAACTTCGGCTGCGGCTCCTCCCGCGAGCATGCACCGTGGGCCCTCGAGGAGTACGGCTTCCGCGCCATCATCGCGCCGAGCTACGCCGACATCTTCTTCAACAACAGCTTCAAGAACGGCCTGCTGCCGATCATCCTGAAGGACGAGGAAGTGGACGAGCTGTTCAAGCAATGCGAAGTGCAGGAGGGCTACCGGCTCACCGTCGACCTCGCCGCGCAGACCGTGACCCGCCCGGACGGCAAGACCTACTCCTTCGATGTAGATGCCTTCCGCAAGCACTGCCTGCTCAATGGCCTGGACGACATCGGCCTGACCCTGCAGGACGCGGATGCCATCCGCGCCTTCGAGAGTGGCCACCGCCAGGCGCAGCCCTGGCTGTTCCGCGACGCCTGAGGCGAGGACGCGAGATGAGCGACAAGGCCCATGCCCAGGTGGTGCAGCGCCAGTTCGGCGAACAGGCCAGTGCCTACCTGAGCAGCGCCGTGCATGCCCAGGGCGCGGAGTTCGCGCAGTTGCAGGCGGCGGTCGCGGGCCGGGGCGATGCCCGGGTGCTCGACCTCGGCTGTGGCGCCGGGCATGTCAGCTTCCATGTCGCGCCGCTGGTCGGCGACGTGGTGGCCTACGACCTGTCGCAGCAGATGCTGGATGTGGTCGCCGCGGCGGCCTCCGAGCGTGGCCTGGGTAACGTGCGCACCGAGCGTGGGGCGGCCGAGCGCCTGCCCTTCGACGATTCCAGCTTCGACTTCGTCTTCAGCCGTTATTCGGCGCACCACTGGAGCGACCTGGGCCTGGCCTTGCGCGAGGTGCGCCGGGTGCTGAAGCCGGGCGGCACCGCTGCCTTCATCGATGTGGCCTCGCCGGGCAGCCCGCTGCTGGACACCCACCTGCAGGCGGTGGAAGTGCTGCGCGATACCAGCCATGTGCGCGATTATTCCGTCGCCGAGTGGTTGCGTCAGGTCAGCGAGGCGGGATTGTTCGTCGAGCGCCATGCGCGTCAGCGCCTGCGCCTGGAGTTCGGCTCCTGGATCACGCGGATGCGCACGCCCGATGTGTTCCGCGATGCCATCCTGGCCCTGCAGAAGGCGGTGGGCGAGGAAGTCCGCACCTATTTCGAGATCACCGAAGACGGCTCCTTCAGTACCGACGTGCTGGTGCTGTGGGCCACCCAATAACCGAGCGTCAGGCTGCAAGCTCCAAGCGACACGTACTTGGGGCCTGCGACTTGGGGCTTGAAGCTTTTTTCCGAAGGAAAGACTCATGAGCAAACAGATTCTGGTTCTCCCTGGCGACGGCATCGGCCCGGAAATCATGGCCGAGGCGGTCAAGGTGCTGGAGCTGGCCAATGACAAGTTCCAGCTCGGCTTCGCGCTGACCCACGACGTGATCGGCGGCGCCGCCATCGACAAGCACGGCGTGCCGCTGGCCGACGAGACCCTGGAGCGTGCCCGCCAGGCCGACGCCGTGTTGCTGGGCGCCGTGGGCGGCCCGAAGTGGGACAAGATCGAGCGAGACATCCGCCCGGAACGTGGCCTGCTGAAGATCCGTTCGCAACTGGGCCTGTTCGCCAACCTGCGCCCGGCCATCCTTTATCCGCAACTGGCCGATGCCTCCAGCCTCAAGCCGGAAGTGGTCGCGGGCCTGGACATCCTCATCGTCCGCGAGCTGACCGGCGGCATCTACTTCGGCCAGCCCCGCGAGCAACGCGTGCTGGAAAACGGCGAGCGCCAGGCCTACGACACCCTGCCGTATGCCGAGAGCGAAATCCGGCGCATCGCCCGCGTCGGCTTCGACATGGCCCGCGTGCGTGGCAAGAAGTTGTGCTCGGTGGACAAGGCCAACGTGCTCGCCTCCAGCCAGCTGTGGCGCGAAGTGGTGGAGGAGGTGGCCAAGGACTACCCGGACGTCGAGCTGTCGCACATGTACGTCGACAACGCGGCCATGCAGCTGGTGCGTGCACCCAAGCAGTTCGACGTCATGGTCACCGACAACATGTTCGGCGACATCCTGTCGGATGAGGCTTCCATGCTCACCGGCTCCATCGGCATGCTGCCTTCCGCCTCCCTGGACGCGAACAACAAGGGCATGTACGAGCCGTGCCACGGTTCCGCGCCGGACATCGCCGGCCAGGGCATCGCCAACCCGCTGGCGACCATCCTCTCGGTCTCGATGATGCTGCGCTACAGCTTCAACCAGGGCGCCGCCGCGGATGCCATCGAGAAGGCCGTGAGCAACGTCCTCGACCAGGGGCTGCGCACCGGTGACATCTTCTCCGCCGGTACCACCAAGGTCGGTACCCAAGCCATGGGCGATGCAGTGGTCGAGGCCCTGCGTAATCTGTAATCTGTCGGGCCCGCTGCATGGCAGCGGCCCACTTTTTCCCTGAAAGGTGTAGTTGTCATGAAGCGTGTAGGTCTGATCGGTTGGCGCGGCATGGTGGGTTCCGTACTCATGCAGCGGATGCTGGAAGAGCGGGATTTCGACCTGATCGAGCCGGTTTTCTTCACCACCTCCAACGTCGGCGGGCAAGGCCCGGCGATCGGCAAGGACGTCGCTCCGCTGAAGGATGCCTACAGCATCGATGAGCTGAAGAGCCTCGACGTGATCCTGACCTGCCAGGGTGGCGACTACACCAGTGAAGTCTTCCCCAAGCTGCGCGAAGCCGGCTGGCAGGGCTACTGGATCGACGCCGCCTCCAGCCTGCGCATGCAGGACGACGCGGTCATCGTCCTCGACCCGGTCAACCGCCGCGTGATCGACCAGCAGCTGGACGCCGGCACCAAGAACTACATCGGTGGCAACTGCACCGTCAGCCTGATGCTGATGGCCCTGGGCGGCCTGTTCGAAGCCGGCCTGGTGGAATGGATGAGCGCCATGACCTACCAGGCCGCCTCCGGCGCCGGTGCGCAGAACATGCGCGAGCTGATCAAGCAGATGGGCGCCACCCACGCTGCGGTCGCCGATGACCTGGCCAACCCGGCCAGCGCCATCCTCGACATCGACCGCAAGGTGGCCGAGACCATGCGCGGCGAAGGCTTCCCGACCGAGAACTTCGGCGTGCCGCTGGCCGGCAGCCTGATCCCCTGGATCGACAAGGAGCTGCCCAACGGCCAGAGCCGCGAAGAGTGGAAGGGCCAGGCCGAGACCAACAAGATCCTCGGCCGCTTCAAGAGCCCGATCCCGGTGGACGGCATCTGCGTGCGCATCGGCGCCATGCGCTGCCACAGCCAGGCGCTGACCATCAAGCTGAACAAGGATGTGCCGATCGCCGACATCGAAGGCATGATCAGCCAGCACAACCCCTGGGTGAAGCTGGTGCCGAACCAGCGCGAGATCAGCATGCGCGAGCTGACCCCGACCGCCGTGACCGGCACCCTCAGCGTACCGGTGGGCCGCCTGCGCAAGCTCAACATGGGCACGCAGTACCTGGGCGCCTTCACCGTCGGCGACCAACTGCTGTGGGGCGCGGCCGAACCGCTGCGCCGCATGCTGCGCATCCTCCTGGAGCGTTGATCGACACCGGGCGCCGATGAGGCTCGTCGGCGCCCGGTTTCCCTCGATTGCCTGCGTGCGGGGCGGCGGTTACAGTGCCGCTCCCGTTTCGCCAGAGGCAATGTCCATGAGCCAGTCCTTCGATATCGCCGTTGTCGGCGCCACCGGCACCGTTGGCGAAACCCTCGTCGAGCTCCTCGCCGAGCGTGAGTTCCCTATCGGCACCCTGCACCTGCTGGCCAGCATCGAGTCCGCCGGTGCCTCCGTGCCGTTCCGTGGCAAGAACCTGCGCGTGCGCGATGTCGCCGAGTTCGACTTCTCCCAGGTACGCCTGGCCTTCTTCGCCGCTGGCGAAGCGGTGAGCCGCAGCTTCGCCGATCGCGCCAGCCAGGCTGGCTGTGCGGTGATCGACCTGTCCGGGGCACTGGATGATGCCAAGCCTCTGGTGCCCGAGGCCAACGCCGGCCTGCTGGGCGAACTGGCCCCTCCTTATAGATTGAGCAGCCCGAGCGCGTCCGCCGTGGCCCTGGCCTGCGCGCTGGCCCCTCTGGCCTCCCTGGGCATCGAGCGGGTCACCGTCACCGCCTGCCTCGCGGTTTCCAGTCGTGGGCGCGAAGGCGTGAACGAACTGGCCCGGCAGACCGCCGAGTTGCTCAATGCTCGCCCACTGGAGCCGCGCTTCTTCGATCGCCAGGTGGCTTTCAACGTCCTCGCCCAACCCGATGCGGTGGACGGGGAGGGGCATGCGCAACTGGAAAGAAGACTGGCACGCGAATTGAAAGCGCTGCTCGTCGCCCCGGCGCTGGACGTGGCCGCCACCTGCGTGCTCGTACCGGTGTTCTTCGGCGACAGCCTGAGCGTCTCGCTGCAGGTGCGTGAGGATGTCGATCTGGCTCGTGTGCTGGAGCGACTGGAGGCTGCGCCAGGCATCGAGCTGGTCGAGCGGGACGACTACCCGACGGCAGTAGGTGACGCTGTTGGGCAGGATGTGATCTACGTCGGCCGGGTGCGAAAAGGCCTGGAAGACCCGCGCCAAGTCAATTTGTGGATTGCGTCTGATAATGTGCGAAAAGGCGCTGCACTCAACGCCGTACAGTCCGCCGAGTTATTGATAAAACACTATCTGTAAAAGATACTTACCTGAAAATTTGAAGAACTTTTCTAGCTTGACAATACTGGTTTAGTTTTCATCGCTGACGGGGAACCGCTATGGCGTGTTGTGGCAGCGATCAAAATACTCTCTCGTTCGGCCGAGAAAAAAAGATAAAACAAGGGATTACGCTATGATTCGGGTTCGCAAACTGGTGCTGGCAATTGCGGCTGCTTCGGCGCTGACCTCCGGCATGGCACATGCTCTGGGGCTCGGGGAAGTGACCCTGAAGTCCGCCTTGAATCAGCCGCTGGTGGCTGAGATCGAGTTGCTCGAGGTCCGCGACCTGGCTTCCAACGAAGTCGTTCCGAACCTGGCTACGGCCGAGGAGTTCAGCAAGGCGGGTGTCGATCGCCAGTACTTCCTGACCGATCTGAAGTTCACGCCAGTGCTCAAGCCCAACGGCAAGAGCGTGATCCGCGTTACTTCCAACAAGCCGGTGCGCGAGCCCTACCTCAATTTCCTGGTAGAAGTGCTGTGGCCCAATGGCCGCCTGCTGCGCGAATACACCCTGCTGCTGGACCCGCCGACCTATTCCCCCGAAACCACCGCCGCCGTCGTGCCGAGCATGCCCATCGCCGCCCCGGCCCAGGCCCCGCGTCCGGCCGCTGCCGCCCCGCGTCCGAGTGCCAGCCCGGCCGCCCAGGCTCCGCGTGCTTCCGCTCCGGTGGCGTCGACCGCTTCCACCACCAAGGCGGGCGCCGAGGAATACAAGACCACCGGTAGCGACACCCTCTGGGAAATCGCCCAGCGCAATCGCTCCAGCGGCTCCGTACACCAGGCCATGCTGGCCATCCAGGACCTGAACCCGGATGCCTTCGTCGGCGGCAACATCAACCGCATGAAGAGCGGCCAGGTGCTGCGCATGCCGACCGATGCGCAGATCGCCAGCCGTTCGCAATCCGAAGCCATCGCCCAGGTCGCCGCTCAGAACGCCGCCTGGCGTGACGGCAGCGCGGTTGCGGGCAGTGCCGGTCAGCGCCAGCTGGACGCCACCAAGCGCGCCACTGCCGGTGCCGCTCCTGCCAAGACCGAAAGCAAGGACAGCCTGCGCCTGCTCTCCGCCGACAGTGGCAAGGCCACCGCTGGCAGCGAGAAAGGGGCCGGCAACGGCAACAACAAGGCCCTGTCCGAGAAGCTGGCGGTCACCCAGGAAAGCCTGGACACCACCCGTCGCGAGAATGACGAGCTCAAGGGCCGGATGAGCGACCTGCAGAGCCAGCTGGACAAGCTGCAACGCCTCATCCAGCTGAAGGACGACCAACTGGCCAAGCTGCAGGGCGACCTGGCGAAGAAACCCGAAGCAGCGGCCCCGGCGACTCCGGCCACGCCGACCCCGGCAGCGCCAGCCGCTTCCGCCACCCCGGCGGCTCCGGCTGCCGAACAACCCGCAGTGGTGCCGGCTACTCCGGCACCCGACGCGACCCAGGCCACTCCCCCGGCCGGGCAGGCACCGGACT
The DNA here is from genome assembly GCF_003234055.1 of Pseudomonas sp. 57B-090624. Taxonomy (NCBI): domain Bacteria; kingdom Pseudomonadati; phylum Pseudomonadota; class Gammaproteobacteria; order Pseudomonadales; family Pseudomonadaceae; genus Pseudomonas; species Pseudomonas sp. 57B-090624. The sequence continues at coordinate 61,949 of NZ_QKRU01000002.1, read as the reverse complement.
ACAACTACAACGAGGAGCCGGCTGCACCCGATGCAGCCGCCCAGTCCCAGAACCAGCAGCCGGCCAGTGAGCCGGCTGATGCCGTTGAAAAACCTGCCGCTCCGGCCGAAGCCGCCAAGCCGGTCGAGCCGGCGCCGGTTGCTGCCGCGCCCGCTCCGGTCGAGCCGGAAGCCGAGCAGCCTGGTTTCATCGACGACCTGATGGGCAATCCGATGCTGCTGGGTATCGCCGGTGGCGGCGCGCTGCTGGCGCTGCTGGTCGCCCTGATGATCCTGTCCCGTCGCAATGCGATGAAGGAAGCCGAGCTGCAGAACAGCCTGGCGGCCCAGGATGACGACACCCACTTCGACAACGACCTGGACATCCAGGACAACGCCTTCGCCGGTCTCGAGAACGAGCCCGCCGTAGCGGCCGCTGCGCCCGCCCAGGCCGAAGAGCGCGTCACCGCCCAGACCGGCGACGCCATCAGCGAAGCCGACATCTATATCGCCTACGGTCGTTTCAACCAGGCCGCCGAGCTGCTGCAGAACGCCATCAATGACGAGCCGCACCGCGCCGACCTGCGCCTGAAGCTGATGGAGGTCTACGCCGAACTGGGTGACCGCGACGGCTTCGCCCGCCAGGAGAGCGAGCTGCGTGAGATCGGCGGTGCCTACGCCGAAGTCGATCAGCTCAAGGCCAAGTACCCGGCCATGGCGCTTGCCGCCGCTGCGGGCCTGGGCTTCGCCGCCAGCTCTGCCGCTGCGGACGACCTGGACAGCTTCAGCCTCGACGACCTGACCCTGGACGAGCCTGCCGCTCCCGCTGCCCAGGCGCCCGCCGCTGCGGAGTCGGATCTGGACGACGCCTTCGACCTGAGCCTCGACGAACTGGAAGCCGACCTCGATCGCGACCTGCAGGCGTCCGCCGGCAACGACGCGCTGGCCGGCCTGGACGATCTCGACCTGAGCCTCGACGAACCCGCCGCTCCGGCTGCGAGCCTCGACGACGAACTGGGCTTCGACCTGGAGCTGGATAGCAAGCCGCTGGCGGAAGAGCCGCTGGACCTGGGCGACGATCTCGCCGACTTCAGCCTGGATCTCGAATCCGACACCAAGTCGACCGTTGCCGAGGAAGACGACTTCCTCCTCAGCCTCGACGACGAGCTGGGCCTGGGTGGGGCCGAACCTGCCGCCGAGCCGGCCAAGGAAGAAGCCGCCTCCGCCTTCGAACTGCCGTCCGACTTCGACCTGTCGATGCCCGAGGACGAGCCAGCCGCCGAAGTGGACGCGCCGCTTTCCGACAGCTTCGCCGCCAAGCTGGATGAAGTGACCGCCGAGCTCGACCAGCTCGCCGAGAGCCTCGACCAGCCGCCGGCAGAAAGCGCGCCGGCCAGCACCGCCGCTCCGGCGCTGGACCTGGATGGCGAAGACGACTTCGACTTCCTCTCCGGAACCGACGAAACCGCCACCAAGCTCGATCTGGCCCGCGCCTACATCGACATGGGTGACACCGAAGGCGCCCGCGACATCCTCGACGAAGTGATGGCCGAGGGCAGTGAGAACCAGCAACAGGAAGCGCGCGAGCTCATCGCCCGTATCAGCTGATCAATGACCCAAGCAGTACCCACAACGGCAGCCGACTCGGCTGCCGTTGGCATTTACAGAATCGCCCTCGGCGTCGAGTACAAGGGCTCCCGCTATCGCGGCTTCCAGCGCCAGCGCGCCGGGGTTCCATCGGTCCAGGAGTGCCTGGAGAAGGCCCTGTCGAAGGTGGCCGGCGGCGCGCCGGTGACGCTCAGCTGTGCCGGCCGCACCGATGCGCTGGTGCATGCCAGCGGCCAGGTGGTGCATTTCGACACGCCGGTCCAGCGCTCCATGCATGCATGGGTCATGGGGGCGAACATGAACCTGCCGGGCGACATCAGCGTGGCCTGGGCCCAGGAGATGCCGCGGCATTTCGATGCCCGCTTCAGCGCCATGGCGCGGCGTTACCGCTACGTCATCTACAACGACCAGATCCGCCCGGCGCACATGGCCGAGGAGGTCACCTGGAACCATCGGCCGCTGGATGTCGAGCGCATGCGCGAGGCCGCCGCCCACCTGGTGGGCACCCATGACTTCAGCGCCTTCCGTGCCCGCCAGTGCCAGGCCAAGTCGCCGATCAAGACGGTGCACCACCTGCGCCTGAGCGAGCATGGGCGCTTCATCGTCCTGGACATCCGCGCCAACGCCTTCCTCCACCACATGGTGCGCAACTTCGCCGGGGTGCTGATGACCATCGGTGCCGGCGAGCGGCCACCGGAGTGGGCCCGCGAAGTGCTGGAAAGTCGCGTCCGGCGTACCGGCGGCGTCACCGCCCATCCTTATGGGTTGTACCTGGTGGAAGTGGAATACCCCGAGGAGTTCCAGCTGCCCAAGCGCTACATCGGGCCGCATTTCCTTTCCTGGCTGCCGGAAAACCCGGGCTGACGCTCCGCCGAGCCTTTGCTACCATCCAGCATCTTTTACCCACCCGGTGTCAGCAACTTGCCAGCCGTTCGCATCAAAATCTGTGGCATCACCCGCGTCGAGGACGCCCTGGCGGCGGCTGCGGCCGGTGCCGATGCCATCGGCATGGTGTTCTATCCCGCCAGCCCGCGCGCGGTCACGGCCGAGCAGGCCCGGGCGATAGTCGCGGCGCTGCCGCCCTTCGTCACCAGTGTCGGCCTGTTCGTCGACATGCCCGCCGCCGAGCTGGCGGCCATCCTGGATGTGGTCCCCCTCGACCTGCTGCAGTTCCATGGTGACGAGACCCCGGATGCCTGCTCGGGCCATGGCCGTCCCTATATCAAGGCGCTGCGGGTCCGGCCCGGCGATGACGTGGCCGCCCGCGTGCGCGAGTTCCCCGGCGCCTCGGGCGTGCTGCTGGACACCTATGTACCCGGCATCCCTGGCGGTACGGGCGAGGCGTTCGACTGGAACCTCGTCCCGGCCGAGCTGGACAAACCCGTGATACTCGCAGGCGGCCTCACCCCGGAGAACGTCGGGCTGGCCGTTGCACAGGTCAGGCCGTATGCCGTGGATGTCAGCGGTGGCGTGGAGGCGAGCAGGGGCATCAAGGACCATGACAAGGTGCGGGCCTTCATCGATGCGGCAAGAGCGGCATGCTGAACCCGTCGCCTGCATATGTGACGGCGCCGCTCGCGCTGCCGTCCATAACCCAGTTGCCCGGGCACGCGCGTATGCGCGCGCTGTCGGAACGGGCCGATTTTGCTTTTCGCGACGGTGCCATGCCGGCCTCCGTCGCCCAGATGGCCGGGGCTTTCCCGGCGACGCCGAGCGGGGCAGGGCGCACCATCGCCATCCCGCGGGTGCCGCCAACCCCGTCCGCAATCGTGAATTCGCTCAAGAACATGCGCAGGGCTCCGGGCCGCTAGCGCGTGTTCGGGCCTGAAGCTATGGAGAACGAGAGCATGAGCAACTGGCTGGTAGACAAGCTGATCCCTTCGATCATGCGTTCCGAGGTGAAGAAGAGCTCGGTTCCTGAAGGCCTCTGGCACAAGTGCCCGTCCTGCGAGGCTGTGCTGTACAAGCCCGAGCTCGAGAAGACCCTCGACGTCTGTCCCAAGTGCAACCACCACATGCGCATTGATGCGCGCACCCGCCTGGACATCTTCCTCGACGCCGAGGGCCGCGAGGAGCTGGGTGCCGAGCTGGAACCGGTGGACCGCCTCAAGTTCCGCGACAGCAAGAAGTACAAGGACCGCATCACCGCTGCCCAGAAGGACACCGGCGAGAAGGACGCGCTGATCGCCATGAGCGGCAGCCTGGAAGGCATGCCCATCGTGGCGTGTGCCTTCGAGTTCTCCTTCATGGGGGGCTCCATGGGGGCTGTGGTCGGCGAGCGTTTCGTCCGCGCCGCCAACGTCTCCCTGGAGAAGCGCTGCCCGCTGGTATGCTTCTCCGCCTCGGGCGGCGCGCGCATGCAGGAAGCGTTGATCTCCCTGATGCAGATGGCCAAGACCTCCGCGGTACTGGCGCGCCTGCGCGAAGAAGGCATTCCCTTCATCTCCGTGCTCACCGACCCCGTCTATGGCGGTGTTTCCGCGAGCCTGGCGATGCTCGGTGACGTGATCGTCGCCGAACCCAAGGCGCTGATCGGCTTCGCCGGCCCCCGCGTGATCGAGCAGACCGTGCGCGAGAAGCTGCCCGAAGGCTTCCAGCGCAGCGAGTTCCTGCTGGAGCACGGCGCCATCGACATGATCATTCCCCGTCAGGAACTGCGCGCCCGCCTATCGCGGCTGCTGGCGCAGTTCATGCGTCTACCCTCACCGGCCACCGCATGACCCAACGAACCCTCGCCGACTGGCTCGCCTACCTCGAGCAACTCCACCCCACAGCCATCGACATGGGGCTGGACCGCAGCCGCCAGGTCGCCCAGCGACTCGGCCTGCACAGGCCGGCGCCGCTGGTGGTCACGGTTACCGGGACCAACGGCAAGGGTTCCACCTGCGCCTTCCTCGCTTCCTTGCTGAGGGCGCAGGGCCTCAAGGTCGGGGTCTACAGCTCCCCGCACCTGCTCACCTACAACGAGCGCGTACAGATCGATGGCCTCGACGCCAGCGACGCTGCGCTCTGCGAGGCCTTCGCCGCCGTGGAGGCTGCGCGTGGCGATATCTCCCTGACCTATTTCGAGATGGGCACCCTGGCGGCCTTCTGGCTGTTCGAACGCAGCGGGCTCGACGCCGCGGTGCTCGAAGTCGGCCTCGGTGGACGCCTGGATGCGGTCAACCTGGTCGATGCCGACCTGGCGCTGGTCACCAGCATCGGCATCGACCATGCCGACTGGCTCGGCGACACCCGTGAAAGCGTCGCCTTCGAGAAGGCCGGCATCTTCCGTGCCGGCAAGCCCGCCCTCTGCGGCGACCTCGATCCCCCTGCACCGCTCATCGAGCAGGCCGCGACCCTGGGCGCTCCCTTCATCCTGCGCGGGCGTGACTACGACCTGGCGGTGGGCGAGGGCGCCTGGAATTGGCGGGGCGTCGACCAGAAGGGCCAGCTGCGCCACCTGCACGACCTGCCGCTGCTCGACCTGCCCCTGGAGAATGCCGCGCTGGCCCTGCAGGCCTACTCGCTGCTGGGCCAGGCCTGGGACGAGGCCGCCATCACCCGGGCGCTGCAGGCCACCCGGGTCACCGGCCGGCTGGATCGCCGCTCGCTGAAATGGCGTGGCAAGTCACTCACGCTGCTGCTGGATGTTGGGCATAATCCCCACGCTGCCGGCTACCTGGCCGAGCGCCTGCGCGCCCGCCCGGTCGCGGGTCGCCGCCTCGCGGTGTTCGGCCTGCTGGCCGACAAGGACCTGCCCGGCGTGCTCGCGCCGCTCAAGAACGTACTGCCCGACTGGGCGGTGACCACCCTGCCGTCGACGCGCAGCCGACCCGCCGCCGAATTGCAGGCCGCGTTGCTCGCCCTGGGCGTCACGGCCAGCAGCCATGCGGATGTGGCTGCGGCGCTGGATGCGCAGTGCGAGAAGGCCGGGGAGGGGGATGAAATCCTGGTGTTCGGATCTTTCTATTGCGTGGCCGAGGCGCTGGCCTGGCTCGCGCATCAGGCTTAAGGGGGAGTGGCTGTGCTGGACAAGGGACTCAAGCAACGCATCGTCGGTGCCCTGGTGCTGCTGGCGCTGGCGGTGATCTTCCTGCCGATGCTGTTCACCCGCGAGGACGAGCTGCGCCAGGTGCGCATCGACGCCCCGGCCATGCCGCAGACCCCGGAGATGCCGCCGGTGGAGATGGAAGCCGTGCCGGTTCCCGAGCCGCAGGTGCTGCCTGAAGAGCCCGTCCCGCCGCTGGATGGCTCCGGCCAGGCCAGTGCCCTGCCCGTCGCCCCTGCCGAGCAGCCCGGCACGCCCGTGCAACCGGCCCAGCCCCAGGCCCCCGCGCAACCCCAGGCCCAGCCGCAGCAGGCCCAGGCCGTGCCGCCGGCTGCCACGCCGCCCAAGGCGGAAGAAAAGCGCCTGGACCCGAACGGCCTGCCGGTCAGCTGGTCGATCCAGCTCGCCAGCCTGTCCAACCGGGCCAGCGCCGAGAAGCTCCAGCAGACCTTGCGCAACCAGGGCTACAACGCCTATATCCGCAGCGCGGACGGCATGAACCGGGTGTTCGTCGGCCCGGTCATCGAGCGCGCGGAGGCCGACCGGCTGCGTGACTCCCTGAGCCGCCAACAGAAGCTCAACGGCTTCATCGTTCGCTTCCAGCCCGAAAAAGGCTGATTCGCTCGCTCTATCAGAGCAATCTGATCCGCGGGTTACCGGAGTGACGGGGCTCTGCTAAAATGCAGCGCCTTTTCTGTTCGTGAGCTGCATACGTGGCATTCACCTGGGTCGATTGGTCGATCATCGCCATCATCGCCATTTCCAGTCTGATCAGTCTGAAGCGCGGCTTCGTCAAGGAAGCGCTTTCACTGCTCACTTGGATCATCGCCGGCATAGTCGCCTGGATGTTCGGCGGGGCCTTGTCACAGCACCTCACCGAGTTCATCGAAATGCCGTCGGCGCGCGTGATCGCGGCCTGCGCCATTCTCTTCATCGCCACCCTGCTCGTGGGGGCGTTGGTCAATTTCCTGATCGGTGAGCTGATCAGGGTCACCGGCATGGACGGCACCGACCGCTTCCTCGGCATGGTCTTCGGCGCGGCGCGCGGGGCTTTGCTGGTGGTGGTGCTGGTCGGCCTGCTGAGCCTGGCGCCGGTGCAAGAGGATCCTTGGTGGCAGCAGTCCACGCTGCTGCCGCATTTTCTCATGGTCGCCGACTGGTCGAAGAACCTGATTCTGGGCTTCACCAGCCAGTGGCTTGCCGGCAGCGTCAGCGCACCAAGCTGAGCCGCCAAACAACGGTCGGCGAGCGGGGCACCAACTGCCCGGCCCGTCGCCCGGTATTAGCCTGAACTACTAGCAGCAGGGGTTGCACCGCATGTGTGGCATCGTCGGTATCGTCGGTAAGTCGAACGTCAATCAGGCGCTGTATGACGCGCTCACCGTTCTCCAGCATCGCGGCCAGGACGCTGCCGGCATCGTGACCAGCCATGACGGCCGGTTGTTCCTGCGCAAGGACAACGGCCTGGTCCGCGATGTCTTCCAGCAGCGGCACATGCAGCGCCTGGTCGGCCACATGGGCATCGGCCACGTGCGCTACCCGACCGCGGGCAGCTCCAGCTCCGCCGAGGCGCAGCCGTTCTACGTCAACTCGCCCTACGGCATCACCCTGGCGCACAACGGCAACCTGACCAACGTCGAGCAGTTGGCCAAGGAGATCTACGAATCCGACCTGCGCCACGTGAACACCAATTCCGACTCGGAAGTGCTGCTCAACGTGTTCGCCCACGAGCTGGCACATCGCGGCAAGCTGCAGCCCACCGAGGAGGACGTGTTCGCCGCCGTCTCCGGCGTGCATGACCGCTGCCTGGGCGGCTACGCCGTGGTGGCGATGATCACCGGCTACGGCATCGTCGGCTTCCGCGACCCCAACGCCATCCGCCCGATCGTCTTCGGTCAGCGTCACACCGACGAAGGTGTGGAATACATGATCGCCTCCGAGAGCGTCTCCCTCGACGTGCTCGGCTTCACCCTGATCCGCGACCTCGCGCCGGGCGAAGCGGTGTACATCACCGAAGACGGCAAGCTCTACACCCGCCAGTGCGCCAAGGCGCCGAGGCTCGCCCCGTGCATCTTCGAACACGTCTACCTGGCGCGCCCGGACTCCATCATGGACGGCGTCTCGGTCTACAAGGCGCGCCTGCGCATGGGCGAGAAGCTGGCCGAGAAGATCCAGCGCGAGCGCCCGGACCACGACATCGACGTGGTCATCCCGATCCCCGATACCAGCCGCACCGCGGCCCTCGAGCTGGCCAACCACCTGGGCGTGAAATTCCGCGAAGGTTTCGTCAAGAACCGCTATATCGGCCGCACCTTCATCATGCCGGGCCAGGCTGCGCGCAAGAAATCGGTGCGCCAGAAGCTCAACGCCATCGAACTGGAGTTCCGCGGCAAGAACGTGATGCTGGTGGACGACTCCATCGTCCGTGGCACCACCTGCAAGCAGATCATCCAGATGGCCCGCGAAGCCGGCGCCAAGAACGTCTACTTCTGCTCGGCCGCCCCGGCGGTGCGCTACCCCAACGTCTACGGCATCGACATGCCCAGTGCCCACGAGCTGATCGCCCACAACCGCTCCACCGAGGAAGTGGCCGAACTGATCGGCGCCGACTGGCTGATCTACCAGGACCTGCCGGACCTGATCGAGGCGGTCGGTGGCGGCAAGGTGAAGATCGACCAGTTCGACTGCGCGGTGTTCGACGGCAAGTACATCACCGGTGATGTCGACGAGCACTACCTGAACAAGATCGAGCAGGCGCGCAACGACGCCAGCAAGAACAAGGTCAACGTGGTCAGCGCGATCATCGACCTGTACAACAATTGAGCGGCCGCCACTGAGCCGCACGTTGCAAGCCAGCAGCCCGGACCCGATCCGGGCTGCGTTTCTGATGAGGTAGCGATATGACGCAGGAATGGGAAGCCGGGCGGCTGGACAGTGACCTCGAAGGCGCAGCCTTCGACACCCTGGCGGTGCGTGCGGGGCAGCACCGCACCCCCGAGGGCGAGCACGGCGAGGCGATGTTCCTCACCTCCAGCTACGTGTTCCGTACCGCCGCCGACGCCGCCGCGCGATTCGCCGGCGAGGTGCCGGGCAACGTCTACTCGCGCTACACCAACCCCACCGTGCGTGCCTTCGAAGAGCGCATCGCCGCCCTTGAAGGCGCCGAGCAGGCCGTGGCCACCGCCTCGGGCATGTCGGCGATCCTCTCCATCGTCATGAGCCAGTGCAGCGCGGGCGACCATGTGCTGGTCTCGCGCAGCGTGTTCGGCTCGACCATCAGCCTGTTCGAGAAGTACCTCAAGCGCTTCGGCGTCGAGGTCGACTACCCGCCGCTGGCCGACCTGGCCGGCTGGGAAGCGGCCTTCAAGCCCAACACCCGGCTGCTGTTCGTCGAATCGCCGTCCAACCCCCTGGCCGAGCTGGTGGACATCGCCGCCCTGGCCGAGATCGCCCACGCCCGTGGCGCGCTGCTGGCGGTGGACAACTGCTTCTGCACCCCCGCGCTGCAGCAGCCGCTGAAGCTCGGCGCCGACATCGTCATGCATTCGGCCACCAAGTACATCGATGGCCAGGGCCGCAGCATGGGTGGCGTGGTCGCCGGCCGCAAGGCGCAGATGGAAGGCGTGGTCGGCTTCCTGCGTACCGCCGGCCCGACCCTCAGCCCGTTCAACGCCTGGATCTTCCTCAAGGGCCTGGAAACCCTGCGCGTGCGCATGCAGGCCCACTGCGCCAGTGCCCTGGAGCTGGCCCGCTGGCTGGAACAGCAGCCGGGCATCGAGCGCGTGTACTACGCCGGCCTGGAAAGCCACCCGCAGCACGAACTGGCCAAGCGTCAGCAGAGCGCCTTCGGTGCCGTGGTCAGCTTCGAGGTGGCCGGTGGCAAGGAAGCGGCGTGGCGTTTCATCGACGCCACCCGGGTGATCTCCATCACCACCAACCTGGGTGATACCAAGACCACCATCGCCCACCCGGCCACCACCTCCCACGGTCGCCTGTCGCCGCAGGAGCGTGCCAACGCCGGCATCGGTGACAACCTGATCCGCGTCGCCGTGGGCCTGGAAGACATCGCCGACCTCAAGGCCGACCTCGCGCGTGGCCTCGCCGCGTTGTGATCGAGTGGTCCATGGAGTCGTTGCCCGCCCATAACGGCAAGGTCGCGCTGGTCACCGGCGCGGCCCGTGGTATCGGCCTGGGCATCGCCGCCTGGCTGATCGCCGAGGGCTGGCAGGTGGTGCTGGCGGACATCGACCGTGCCCGGGGCAGCAAGGTGGCCAAGGCACTGGGCGGCAATGCCTGGTTCGTCGGCATGGACGTGGCCCATGAAAGCCAGGTCGCCGTGGGCGTCGCCGAAGTGCTCGGCCAGTTCGGCCGGCTCGATGCGCTGGTGTGCAACGCCGGCGTCGCCGAGGCCCATGGCGCGCCGCTGGAAAGCCTCGAGCTGATGCAGTGGAACCGCACCCTGTCGGTCAACCTCACCGGCCCGATGCTGCTGGCCAAGCACTGCGCGCCCTACCTGCGCGGCCACCGGGGCGCCATCGTCACCATCGCCTCGACCCGCGCCCATCAATCCGAACGCGACACCGAAGCCTACGCCGCGAGCAAGGGCGGCCTGGTGGCGCTGACCCACGCGCTGGCCATCAGCCTGGGGCCGGACATCCGCGTCAACGTGGTCAGCCCCGGTTGGATCGACTCCCGCGACCGCGCCGCTCGTGAAGAGGCGCCGCTGTCGGAATGGGATCACGACCAGCACCCGGCGGGCCGCGTCGGTACGGTGGAAGACGTCGCCGCCCTGGTCGCCTGGCTGCTTTCGGACAACAGCGGCTTCGTCACCGGCCAGGAGTTCCTGGTCGACGGCGGCATGACCCGCAAGATGATCTACCTGGACTGATCCCGATCTTCCCGGGGCTCTCGTGCGCGGGCGTCGGGTTTCACCCGACCTACCAGCCGGGCACATCGCTCTGGCAGATGCAGGGTGGAGGTCGCTCTTTACCTCCACCGTGCGGAGCCCCCGGTACGCACCGTTCCCGATCGTTCCACAGGCTTCCGGCACAAACAAAAAACGGGTGGCAGTGCCTTCGCACTGCCACCCGTTGGTTTTCCAGGGGCTCGGGTATCAGGGCGCCGGGCTTTCCGGCGGGCGCACGTCGATGGCCGGGGTGCCCTGGCCGCCGTCGAACAGCTGCACCGGGCTGCGCGGCAGGATGCTCGGGCGGTTCTCCCTGTCGCTCTGGTCGCCCAGCACGCGGATGTCGCTGTACTTCTTGCCCGAGAGCGCGGCGAGGCCGGCGCGGTCGCGGACCACGGTCGGGCGCAGGAAGACCATCAGGTTGCGCTTCACGTGGCTGTCCTTGGTGGAGCGGAACAGGCGGCCGAGCAGGGGGATGTCGCCCAGCAGCGGTACCTTGGAGTCGGTGGTGGTGACGTCGTCCTGGATCAGGCCGCCGAGCACGATCACCTGGCCGTCCTCGGCGAGGATGGTGCTCTTGATCGAGCGCTTGTTGGTGATCAGGTCCACCGCCTGGGCGGTGAGGGTGGCGCTGGGAGCGATGGAGGAAATCTCCTGCTCGATCTCCAGGCGCAGGGTGGCGCCCTCGTTGATGTGTGGGGTGACCTTGAGGGTCACGCCGATGTCCTTGCGCTCGATGGTGGTGAAGGGATTGTTGGCCCCGGCCGCATCGGTGGTGTAGGAGCCGGTCTGGAAGGGTACGTTCTGGCCGACGAGGATTTCCGCCTTCTGGTTGTCCAGGGTCAGCAGGCTCGGCGTGGACAGCAGGTTGCTCTTGCTGTTGGCCGAGAGTGCGGTGACCAGGGCGGCGAAGTGGTCGGTGCCGATGCCGATGATGGCGCCGTCGGGCAGGGTGGTCGGCAGCTTCTCGTCCTTGATGGCGTTGAGCACGGTGCCCACCGAGAGGCCGGTGTTGCCGAAGTTGACCCCGCCCAGGCCGCCGGTCTTGCCGCGGGCGTCGACGGCCCACTGCACGCCGAGGGCGTCGGTGATGTCGCCGGAGATTTCCACGATGGCGGCTTCCACCATCACCTGCGCGCGCGGCACGTCGAGCTGGCGGACGATGTCCTCCAGCGCGTTGACCGTGTCCGGTTCGGCCAGCAGGACCAGGGCGTTGAGGCTCTCGTCGGCACGGATGAGGATGTTCTGCGGCTTGCCCTGTTGCTCACCGCCGCCTTCCGGGGTCTTCAGGCCCTCGGAAATCTCGCCCAGGGTGGTGGCCAGGGCCTTGGCGTCGTTGTGGCGCAGGCGGATGACGCGGGTATTGGCCGAGCGTGAGGTCGGGGTATCGAGGGACTGCGCCAGTGCCACCAGCTTGGCGCGTGCCGAAGGCGGGCCGACGATGATCAGGCGGTTGGTGCGCGCGTCGGCGATCACCTGGGCGGCGTTGGTGCCCTTGGCCTGGCCGCGGCTGACCGCGCTGTTGAGCACCTCGGCGGCGTCCATCACCCAGGCGTTCTGCAGGTTGAGCACGGTGTAGTCGCGGTCGCCCTTCTGGTCGAGCTGGCTCATCAGGCTTTCGATCCGCGCGATGTTGGCGCTGCGGTCGCTGATGATCAGGGCGTTGGACGAGGTCACGGCGGCGAGGTGGCCGTATTGCGGCACCAGCGGGCGGATCAGCGGGATCAGCTCGGTCACCGGCGTGTGCTGCACCTGGATCACCCGGGTTTCCAGCTTGTCCGGCGCGGCCGGCCCGCCCTCGGCTTCGGACTTGGCCTCGGCGTTGGGGATGATGCGTGCCTGGTCGCCCTGGGTGACCACCGTGAAGCCATGGGTGGCCATCACCGAGAGGAACAGCTGGTAGACCTCAGAGAGGCTCAGCGGCGCCTTGGACACCACGCTGACCTGGCCCTTGACCCGGGGGTCGACGATGAAGGTCTCGCCGGTGATGTCGGCCACCTGGTCGACGAACTCGCGAATGTCGGCGTCCTTGAGGTTGATCGTCCAGCCATCCTGCTGGCTGCTTTCGGCCTGGGGTTGCGGGGTTGCCGCCAGCAGGGGCAGCGGCGCGGTAGCGAGGCCGGCGGCCAGCAGGGCGATACTCAGGCGCGAGAGGAGTGTGGGCATTGATTCATTCGCTTTCCGGGGGCTGTTCGGGCGGTAAGTCCGGCGGCAGGCCACCGGATTCTTCCATCTGTTTTCTCAGTGCTTCCATGCGTTCGCGCAGCTCGGCGGCGTTCTCCTCCTGGAGGCCGCCAAGGTCGTTCACAGCATCGTTCGCCTGCTCCGCCTCCATGGCGGGCGATCCGGGGGCGGCCAGGCGCGCCCGGGGGAATGTCAGGGTTTCGAGGCGGCCGCCACGGTCGATCTCCACACGGTCGCGGTAGACGGCGTGCAGCTTCACGCCGGGGCTGAGCTCATCGCCGCTGTGCAGGCGCCGGGGCTTTTCGCCCTCGGTGCGGATGATCACGCTCGAGCGCGCCGGGTCGGCATTGATGAAGCTGCCCAGCAGGGTCAGGCGCAGGTTGGTCGCCGGTGGCGGCGCATCGCTCTGCACGCGGCTCGGGCCGAACAGGGGTTCGAGGCGTTCCAGGCTGGCTGGAACCACGGCCTCGAGGGTGGGGTCACTGCTGGTGACGGGTGAATTGCGGAGCAAGCGTATCCAGTCGGCGGATTGCCAGGCGAGGCTCAGGCTCATGGCGATCACCAGGCCCGCGCCCAGCAGCGCAGGCGAATGCTGTTGCAGCCAGTGTCGAGCACCAGGTGTGGGCAAGTTGGGGGTTCTCCGCGAGTCGTTCTTGGTTTTCTGGATCGGCGAAAGTGCTGAATCATAGCAGTACGACGCAATCACGCTACAACTCGCTGGCACGTGTGTCGTGGAGGTCGATGTGCTAAGAATATTCCAGATTTTTTACGGGTTTGCGTGCGCGCCCGATCACAACGACAAGAGAAATGGCAGGGATTGCCGCACAACCGTCAGGCAGTGTTGTGATAATTGCCCCAGGTGATTTCATGAAGGCATTACACGGATGAACCCCTCTTCGATCGAGGCGCCGCTGCGGCGCCTGCCGTTCGGCTTCGCCAAGCGCCACGGCGTCTTCCTGCAGGATGGCGTCGAGCCCTGCCTGGCCCATCGCCAAGGTGCCGAGCTGGTCGCCCTGGCCGAGGCCCGGCGCTTCGTCGGTCGCTCGCTGCCGTTGCGCCCGCTGCCCGCCGAAACCTTCGACCAGGCCCTGGCCCAGGCCTACCAGCACGACTCCTCCGCCACCATGCAGCTCGCCGAAGACCTCGGCGGCAGCCTCGACCTGGCCGCGCTCGCCGAGCAGATGCCGGAGACCACCGACCTGATGGAGCAGGAGGACGACGCGCCGATCATCCGCCTGATCAACGCCATCCTCGGCGAGGCGATACGCGAGAACGCCTCGGACATCCACCTGGAGACCTTCGAGAAGCGCCTCGTGGTGAGGTTCCGTGTCGACGGCATCCTGCGCGAGGTGCTCGAACCCAAGCGTGAACTGGCGGCGCTGCTGGTGTCGCGGATCAAGGTCATGGCCAAGCTGGACATCGCCGAGAAGCGCGTCCCGCAGGACGGCCGCATCTCCCTGCGCGTGGCCGGGCGCGAGGTGGACATCCGCGTCTCCACGCTGCCCTCGGCCAACGGCGAGCGCGTGGTGCTGCGCCTGCTGGACAAGCAGGCCGGGCGCCTCACCCTGCAGCACCTGGGCATGAGCGCGCGTGATCGCGAACTGATGGAGGCCACGGTGCGCAAGCCCCACGGCATCCTGCTGGTCACCGGGCCCACCGGCTCGGGCAAGACCACCACGCTGTACGCCAGCCTGGTGACCCTCAACGACCGCACGCGCAACATCCTCACGGTCGAGGACCCGATCGAGTATCACCTCGAAGGCATCGGCCAGACCCAGGTCAACGCCAAGGTCGACATGACCTTCGCCCGTGGCCTGCGCGCCATCCTGCGCCAGGACCCGGACGTGGTGATGGTCGGCGAGATCCGTGACCACGAGACCGCCGAGATCGCCGTGCAGGCCTCGCTCACCGGCCACCTGGTGCTCTCCACCCTGCACACCAACAGCGCCATCGGCGCCATCACCCGCCTGGTGGACATGGGCGTCGAGCCCTTCCTGCTGTCGTCCTCCCTGCTCGGCGTGCTCGCCCAGCGCCTGGTGCGCGTGCTCTGCAATCACTGCAAGGCGCCCTACAGCGCCGACGCCGCCGAATGCGCGCTGCTGGGCATCGACCCGGCGCAGCCGCCGACCCTCTACCACGCCCGTGGCTGCGCCGAATGCCACCAGCAGGGCTATCGCGGGCGTACCGGCATCTACGAACTGGTGGTCTTCGACGACCACATGCGCACCCTCATCCACAACGCCGCTGCAGAGCAGGAGATGACCCGCCATGCACGCCGCTTCGGTCCCAGCATCCGTGACGACGGCAAGCGCAAGGTGCTCGAAGGCGTGACCACGGTGGAAGAAGTGCTGCGCGTGACCCAGGAAGAATAAATGGCCGCCTTCGAATACCTCGCCCTGGATGCCCGTGGGCGCCCGCAAAAGGGTGTGCTCGAGGCCGACAGTGCCCGCCAGGTGCGCCAGCTGTTGCGGGAGAAGCAGCTGGCCCCCCTGGAGGTGAAGGCCACCCGCACCCGCGAGCAGGCCGCCAGTGGCGGTCGCTTCGGTTTCACCCGTGGCCTGTCCGCCCGCGACCTGGCGCTGGTGACCCGGCAACTGGCGACCCTGGTTCAGGCCGCGCTGCCCATCGAGGAAGCGCTGCGCGCCGCTGCCGCCCAGTCCACCTCGCCGCGCATCCAGTCGATGCTGCTGGCGGTTCGCGCACGCGTGCTGGAGGGCCACAGCCTGGCCGGCAGCCTGCGCGAATTCCCCGCCGCGTTCCCCGAGCTGTACCGCGCCACGGTCGCGGCCGGTGAGCACGCCGGCCACCTCGGCCCGGTGCTGGAGCAACTGGCCGACTACACCGAGCAACGCCAGCAGTCGCGGCAGAAGATCCAGCTGGCGCTGCTCTACCCGGTGATCCTGATGTGCGCTTCGCTGGGCATCGTCTCCTTCCTCCTGGGCTACGTGGTCCCGGACGTGGTGCGCGTGTTCATCGATTCCGGGCAGACCCTGCCGCTGCTGACCCGGGGCCTCATCGCCCTCAGCGACCTGGTCAAGCACTGGGGCTGGCTGGTGGCGCTGGTGCTCATCGCGGCATTCGTCGGCGCGCGCCTGGCGCTGCGCGAGGAGGCGGTGCGTGCCCGCTGGCATGGCCTGGTATTGCGCATTCCGCTGGTGGGCGGGCTGGTGCGCGCCACCGACACCGCGCGCTTCGCCTCCACCCTGGCGATCCTCACCCAGAGCGGCGTGCCGCTGGTGGAGGCGCTGGGCATCGGTGCCGAGGTCATCGCCAACCGGGTGATCCGCGCCGATGTGGTGCTGGCGGCGCAGAAGGTCCGCGAAGGCGGCAGCCTGACCCGCGCGCTGGAAGCCAGCGGCCAGTTTCCGCCGATGATGCTGCACATGATCGCCAGCGGCGAACGCTCGGGCGAGCTGGACCAGATGCTGGCGCGTACCGCGCGCAACCAGGAAAGCGACCTCGGCGCGCAGATCGCGTTGCTGGTCGGGCTGTTCGAGCCCTTCATGCTGGTGTTCATGGGCGCGGTGGTGCTGGTCATCGTCCTCGCCATCCTCCTGCCGATCCTTTCTCTCAACCAACTCGTGGGGTAATCGCGTGAAACTGCGCCGCAAACAGTCGGGCTTTACGCTCATTGAAATCATGGTGGTGGTGGTCATCCTCGGCATCCTCGCCGCCCTGGTGGTGCCCCAGGTGATGAACCGCCCGGACCAGGCCAAGGTCACCGTCGCCAAGGGCGACATCAAGGCCATCGGCGCCGCGCTGGACATGTACAAGCTCGACAACTTCGCCTACCCCAGCACCCAGCAGGGCCTGGAGGCGCTGGTGAAGAAGCCCAGCGGCAACCCGCAGCCGAAGAACTGGAACAAGGACGGCTACCTCAAGCGCCTGCCGGTCGATGCCTGGGGCAACCCCTACCAGTACCTGGCACCCGGCACCAAGGGGCCCTACGACCTGTACTCCTTCGGCGCCGACGGCAAGGAAGGCGGCACCGATGCCGACGCCGATATCGGTAACTGGGAAAACTGATGCACCCACGGCCGCGCTGCCCAGGCTGCCCGCCCGCCACGGGGCAGGGCGGCTTCACCCTGATCGAGTTGCTGGTGGTCCTGGTGATCATCGGCTGCCTGGTCGGGCTGGCGGTGCTCAGCACCGGCGTGGCCGGCCCCTCCCGTGAACTGAACAACGAAGCCGAGCGCCTGGCCGGGCTGATCGGCGTGCTGGTGGACGAAGCCGTGCTCGACAACCGCGAGTACGGCCTGCGCCTGGAGGGCGACGGCTACCGCGTGCTGCGCTTCGACGAGGCGAAGGCGCGCTGGCAGGAAGTGGGGGATGAAACCCACAAGCTGCCGGCCTGGGCCGAGCTGAAGTTCGAACTCGAAGGCGCCGCGCTGGCGTTGCCCGGGCCGGTGGCGGACGAGGAGGAGAAACCCAAGGACCAGCCCCGGACGCCGCAGTTGCTGATCCTCTCCAGCGGCGAGCTCAGCCCGTTCCGCCTGGAACTGGGCGAGCGGCGCAAGGACGGCCTGCGCCTGCAGATGAGCAGCGACGGCTTCCGCCTGCCCAGGGTCGAGGCGATGCCGGGCAAGGGGAGGGCGGGATGAGCACCCAGCGCGGCTTCACCCTGCTCGAAGTGCTGGTGGCCCTGGCCATCTTCGCCGTGGTCGCCGCGTCCGTGCTGGCCACCAGCGCGCGCAGCCTGCAGAACGCCGCGCGGCTGGAGGACAAGACCCTGGCGATGTGGATCGCCGACAACCGCCTCACCGAGATGCAGCTGGCCGCCACGCCGCCGGGGGACGGGCGCGACCAGGGCGAGCTGGATTTCGCCGGGCGCCGCTGGGAGTGGCAGAGCCAGGTGGAGGCGACCTCAGACCCGGCCCTGCGCCGCGCCACGCTCTGGGTGGCCCAGCGCAACGACCGGGGCCCCCGGGGCAAGCTGGAGGAGCGTGCCGCCGCGCGCCTGGTCGGCTTCATCGAGACCCGCCAATGAAGCGCTCCGCCGGTTTCACCCTGCTGGAACTGCTGATCGCCATCGCCATCTTCGCGCTGCTGGCACTGGGCACCTACCGCATGCTCGACAGCGTGCTCGCCAGCGACCGGGCCACCCGCGCCCAGGAACAGCAGCTGCGGGAGCTGGTGCGTGCAATGGCGGCCATCGAGCGTGACCTGCAGCAGGTGAATCCACGCCCCGTGCGCGATGCCTACGGTGAGTGGCGCGGGGCGCTGGTGGGCGAGAGCGGCGACAACGATGCCATCGAACTGAGCCGTGGCGGTTGGCGCAATCCGCTTGGCGCCCCGCGTTCTCGGCTGCAGCGGGTGCGTTGGCAACTGTCCGGGGAGAAGCTCGAGCGCCGCTACTGGACGGTGCTCGACCAGGCCCAGGACAGCCAGCCGCAGGTGCAGCAGGCGCTGGACGGCGTGACCCGCCTCAAGCTGCGCTACCTCGACAAGTCCGATAACTGGGTGGAGGTCTGGCCGGCCGACGGCGAGACCGGCGACAAGAGCCTGGAGAAGCTGCCCCGGGCCATCGAGCTGACCCTCGAACACCGCCGCTACGGCGAGTTGCGCCGCGTGCTGCGCCTGGTGGACGAGCCGCCGGAGCGGCAGCCCCAGGTCCCCGACAACGGCGGTGGCGATGACGGCGGCGACGTACCGCCCGACGACGGTGGTGCGCCATGACGCGGCAGCGTGGCATGGCCATGATCACGGTGCTGCTGGTGGTGGCGGTGGTGACCGTCGTCTGTGCCGGCATGATCGCGCGGCAACAGCTGGCGATCCGTTCCAGCGCCAACCAGTTGCACGCGCGCCAGGCCCTGCACTATGCGCTGGGCGGCGAAGCGCTTGCCCGTGGCATGCTGCAGCGCGACCTGCGTGCCGGCGACCCGCGCACCCCGGTGGACCACCTCGGCGAAGCCTGGGCACGACCGCTGAACAATTTCCCGCTGGATGACGGCGGCGAGCTGCTGGTGCGCATCGAGGACGCCACCTCGCGCTTCAACCTCAACGCCCTGGTGCGCCAGGGGCGGGTCAACGAGCAGTCGTTGCAGCAGTTCCGTCGCCTCCTGCTGCGCCTGCAGATCGAGGGGCCCTATGCGGAGCGCCTGGTGGACTGGCTCGACAAGGACCAGGAGCCCACCGGGGCCAATGGCGCCGAAGACAACGAATACCTGCTGAGCCAGCCGCCCTACCGGGCAGCCAACCGTGCCATGGTCGACGTCTCCGAGCTGCGCCTGCTGGCGGGCATGACCGAGGCGGACTATCGTCGCCTGCTGCCCTACGTCAGTGCGCTGCCGGACGACGCCACGCTCAACGTCAACACCGCTGGCGCGATGGTGCTTTCCAGCCTGGCCGACAGCCTCACGCCCAGCGTGGGGGAGGCGCTGGTGGCGGCCCGGGGCAAGGCCGGCTTCCAGACCCTGGACGCCTTCCTCGGGCAGTCGGCACTGGCCGGCATGGGGTTGCAGGCGCAGGGCCTGGCGGTGGGCAGCGAATATTTCCGGGTGACCAGCGAAGTGCATCTGGGCGGACGACGCCAGGTACTGGTCAGCACCCTGCAGCGCAGCAATGACGGCCGCGTGCGGGTGCTTTCCCGCGACATGGGGCAGGGCGGATTGCCGCCGGCCCTTCTCAAGGAAAAGGACGAAGAATGAAGCAGGCAAGTATTTTCCTGCCGGCGGCGGCGGTCACGCGCGTCGAAGGCGAGCTGGAGGTCTGGCTGGTGCAGGGGGGTGACGCCCGGCAACTGCCATTCGCGGCGGCGGTGACGGCGCTCTCCGGTGACTGGCGCCTGGTATTGCCGGTGGAGGCGGTGACTGCCTGCGCCGCGCGCCTGCCCACGCAGAAGGCGCGCTGGCTGCGCCAGGCGCTGCCTTTCGCGGTGGAGGAGTTGCTGGCCGAAGACGTCGACAGCCTGCACCTGGCCCTTGGCGGCAGCCTGCCGGATGGCCTGCACCGCATCTTCGCCGTGCGCCGCACCTGGCTGAGCGCCTGGGTCGACCTGGCAGCGGAGCTGGGCTCGGTACCCACCAGCCTGCAGGTGGACGCCGACCTGCTGCCCGATGAAGGCACCCAGCTGTGCTGGCTGGATGGCCGCTGGCTGCTGGGTGGCGAGCAGAGCGCGCGTATCGCCCTGCTGGACGAGGACTGGCCGCACCTGCGCGATGCCTGCGTGCTGCCGCTGCAGGGGCATGCGCCCCAGGCACGGCAGGTGCTCGACGGCATCGAGCACTGGCAGGAGCACGCGCAGCCGCACCTCTGGCTCGCCGGACGTTCGGGCAGCGAACTGGCCCAGGCGGAGTTCGAGGTGCGCCAGGAACATCGCCACCAACGCTTCCTGCGGCCGCTGCTGGGGCTGGTCGGACTCTGGGTGGTGCTGCAATGGGGGTTCTACCTGGCCCAGGGCTGGCATTTGCGGCACGAGGGCGATCGCTATGCAGCGGCCAACGAGGCGCTGTACCGCGAGCTGTTTCCCCAGGACAGCAAGCTGGTCAACCTGCGTGCGCAGTTCGACCAGCACCTGGCAGCCAGCTCGGTGTCGGGACAGGGCCGCTTGCTCGGCATGCTCGACCAGGCAGCCGAGGCGCTGCTGGCGGAGGGGGCCCAGGTGCGCGTGCAGCAACTGGATTTCAGCGACACCCGGGGTGACCTGGCGATGCAGGTGCAGGCCCCTGGCTTCGACGCCCTGGAGCGTTTGCGCGAGCGGCTGATCGCCGCCGGGCTGGCCGTGCAGCTGGGCTCGGCCAGCCGCGAAGGCAATGCGGTGAGCGCACGACTGGTGATCGGAGGATGAGCATGGCCATGGTTTTCAAGGACAGGGTGCAGGCGCAATGGCAGGCATCGGCGCTGGCCGGGCGCTGGAAGGCGCTGCCACCCCGTGATCGCCTGGCGCTGATGTCGCTGGGCGGCTTCCTGTTGCTGGTGTTGCTCTACCTGGCGCTTTGGCGCCCGGCTCAGCAGGGTGTTGTCAGTGCCCGCGAGTATTTCGAGCAGCAGCGTGCGCTGCATGCCTATATGCAGCAGCAGGCACCGCGAGCCCGCTCCATCCAGGAAACGCCGCAGGCCAGCGTCGAACCGGAGCGCCTGCAGGGGCTGGTCACCGCCAGTGCCGCCGAGCAGGGGCTGTCGGTCGAACGCATGGACAGCGACGCACCGGGGCAGGTGCAGGTCAGCCTGCAGCCCACCAGCTTCGCTCGTCTGTTGCGCTGGTTCGCCGGCCTCCAAGCCCAGGGCGTGCGCATCGAGGAGGCCGGCCTCGACCGCGCGGATGAAGGACAGGTGACGGCGCGTCTGACCTTGCGCGTCGGTGGCTGAATGCACCTTCCTGTGGCCGGAGGCACCGTCGTGCACCGGCCTGGTGATCGCCGGTGGTGATCGGTGATCGCTGCGACGGCACCGTTTTCCCCTGGGCGGACGCTGCCATCGAAGGGGCTGTCGGAGGCGTGCAAAAAACGATTCCGAGAAAAAACTTCAAGCAGGGTGTTGACTTAGGTGGGGCCTCTGCGTAAATTGCGCGCCTCGCAAGGCGATGGGTGATTAGCTCAGCCGGGAGAGCATCTGCCTTACAAGCAGAGGGTCGGCGGTTCGATCCCGTCATCACCCACCATCCCTTGTGAATTCGGACGAAAGTCCGGCCGACGCGCAGCGGTAGTTCAGTCGGTTAGAATACCGGCCTGTCACGCCGGGGGTCGCGGGTTCGAGTCCCGTCCGCTGCGCCATATTTCCCATGCCAGGTTCTGCCGGGCATGAGGTGACGAGAAGCTCGAAACTCTCATCGCCAGACGAAGCAAAGGTTCCACCGGACGAAAGTCCAACCGACGCGCAGCGGTAGTTCAGTCGGTTAGAATACCGGCCTGTCACGCCGGGGGTCGCGGGTTCGAGTCCCGTCCGCTGCGCCATATAAAGGAAAGCCCTCAGGTAGAAATACCTGGGGGCTTTTTCTTTGTCTCGAAAAAATGCAACTCGCAGGGTTCGGCACCGATCGACTTCGCGGGGCATTGTCCTGGGTTAATTTTTCGGTCACCCGCACTCGTTACCCTTTTGGCACGGTCCTTGTTTCATTCAGGGAGCGACAGAACGGGAGAGTGATGATGGATGAGTATCAGGAAGAAATTCTCGACTTCCACGCCAGCGAGCAGGACGGGGTGGAGCCGGCGGACGACGCCACCGAGATGTGATCAGCCCGCCTGGCGCTGGGCGCGGCGGAACTCACCGGGGGTGCTGCCGCTCCAGCGCTTGAATGCGCGCTGGAAGGCTTCGGCCGAAGCGAAGCCCAGCAGGTAGGCGATTTCCCCGAAGGCCAGTTCGGTGTCGCGGATATAGGCCATGGCCAGGTCCCGCCGGGTGTCGTTGAGGATGCTGCGGAACTGCGTGCCTTCCTCCGCCAGCTTGCGTCGCAGGGTCCAGGTCGGCAGTTGCAGGCGCGCGGCCACCTCCTCCAGGTCCGGCTCGCGGCCGTGCAGCAGGGGCCCCAGCAACTGGGTGATGCGTTCGCGCAGGCTGCGGGTGCGGGTGCGTTGCTCCAGTTCCTGCTCGCACAGCTCCAGCAACTGTCGCCAGGTGCTGGGGCAGTGCTCGCGTCCGCGCAGGGCGAGGGTCGGCTGGGACAGGCGCAACTGGTTGGCGCCGGCAGCGAACTCCACGGGGCAGCCGAACAGTTCCGAGTAGCGCTCGGCGTAGTCGGGGGCGGGAAACTCGATCTCCACCCTCTCCACCGCCAGCGGTTCGCCCACCAGCATGCCGAACTGGCAGGCCCAGCTGGCCAGCACCGAATCCACCACGAAGCGGTTGTAGGCGTTGTACGGGCTGATGGAATAAAAGCGCAACCAGGCACCGTCGGTGTCCTCGTGGAAGCTCGACTGGCCCCGGTAGTTGTGGGCGTACAGCGGCTCGAAGCGGATCAGCGTGCGAGCCGCCTCGCGCACGTTGGGCGCCTGCATCGCGGTGACGCCGGTGAGGCCGACCTGGCTCAGCCGGCTGATGCGCCCCATGCGCAGGCCCAGCGCCGGGTCGCCGATCAGTTGCATCGCGGCGTGGCCCAGGCGCATGTAGCGGGGGATCGACAGACGCCCGCGCGGTTCGGCCAGGCGGGCGGCGTCCAGCCCGTACTGGGCGAGCAGGGGGGCCGGATCCCGGCCGGCGTCGCGCACCGCCTCGGCGAGGTTCTGCACGAAGCCCACCGAGAGGTCGCCCAGGCGTACCCGTGTCGGTTTCATAGCCAGATGTTCAGCAGCTTCGCGCCGCGACCGGCCTCGGCGATGTGGATGCCGTTGGCATCGGCGGCGAGGCCGGGGCCGTCGCTGCCCAGGTCCCACAACTGGCCGCGGAGGAAGACCGTCATGCCGGCGCGGGCGCCGCTGCCCGGCAGGCGCCCGGCCTGGGCCAGGCGCTGCCAGGCTTCGCCTTCGCTGAGTGCGCCGGCCTGCAGGCTCACGTCATCGGGCGTCGGCGCGCCTTTTTCGCCGTTCCAGGGCTTGCTCCAGCTGCCGTTGCCGGTGAGGAAGGCCGGCACTGCCAGCAACTCGAGGCCCTGTTCGTGCAGCGCCGCGTAGCCTTCGGGGGACCAGCTGTCGGCGCAGATCAGCACGCCCAGCCGCCCGGCCGGGGTGTCGACCACCTGGAGCTGGTCGATTCCTGCGGCGGCGGTGAAGCCCTGTTCGTCACGGATCGGGAAGAGCTTGCGCTGGGGCTGGCCGACGGGCCTGCCGTGGCGGTCGAACACCAGGCTAACGTTGTACAGCGGCCCGCTCTCGGCCAGCAGTCTGCCCCCTTCGACGCGCGGCGCTGGGAGCAGGATGGAGCCCGCCACCAGGGTGATGCCGAACTCCCGGGCGAGGCCGCCGAACAGGGCCTGGTAGTCGCCGGCCATGCGCGTCGCCTTCATGCGCAATAGGGCATCGACCAGGCGTTGCTCGCCTTCGGCCGCGACGAGCGCGCGGGCGAGCCTCATCGGGTTGGCGGCGGCCAGCCAGAGCATGGCGTCATCCAGGGTGTGGGCGCTGTAGACCTGGTCCTTCTCGCCGGCGGCCACCAGCCAGGTGCCGATGTGCTCGGGCAGCACGACGACGGTGCGCTCGTTGAGCAGGCCTTCGTCCCGGGCCTTCTCCAGGTAGGCCGCAAGCTTCAGGCGCAGGCGCTCCACGCTCTGGTAGTCGGCGGCGAAGAGTTCGGGCTGGATGCCCAGCAGGTTGCCGCGCCCGCCGGGCTGGCCGAGGTTGAGGGCCACCTCGCTGCGCAGGTCGGAGAGGTAATGGCCGACGGGGCGCTTGTCGGTCCAGATCGCGTAGCTGGCCAGCACGCCGGCGAACAGGGCGGAGGCCAGGACAATCAGCAGTTTGCGCATGGGATTGGGTGTCGATGGATGTGCCGGTCAGGGTAGGGGAGCGCGTTGTGCTTGCCAAGTCGCGCTGTGCGTTTGGATCAATAACTTGTCACTTTCGATCATTGAGCGCGCCCGGCTGGCTGACTATCGTCTGCCCCATAAACCGACCGTGGCCCACGACGCTGCGGCATCCCGTGAATGCAACGCCCGCTGTGGAGACATCCATGACCGCTTCCGCCTACCCGAACCTGCTCGCGCCCCTGGACCTGGGCTTCACCACCCTGCGCAACCGCACCCTGATGGGCTCCATGCACACCGGCCTGGAAGAGAAGCCCAATGGCTTCGAGCGCATGGCCGCCTATTTCGCCGAGCGTGCCCGTGGCGGCGTCGGCCTGATGGTGACCGGCGGCATCGGCCCGAACGACGAGGGCGGCGTGTACTCCGGCGCCGCCAAGCTGACCACCGTGGAAGAGGCCGAGAAGCACCGCATCGTCACCCAGGCGGTGCACGAGGCGGGCGGCAAGATCTGCATGCAGATCCTCCATGCCGGGCGTTATGCCTACAGCCCCAAATCCGTCGCACCGTCCGCCATCCAGGCGCCGATCAACCCGTTCAAGCCGCGCGAACTGGACGAGGAAGGCATCGAGAAGCAGATCCAGGACTTCGTGAACTGCTCCGTGCTGGCGCAGAAGGCCGAATACGACGGCGTCGAGATCATGGGTTCCGAGGGTTACTTCATCAACCAGTTCCTCGCCGCCCACACCAACCAGCGCACCGACCGCTGGGGTGGCAGCTACGAGAACCGCATGCGCCTGCCGGTGGAGATCGTCCGCCGCGTGCGCGAGGCCGTGGGCCCGAACTTCATCATCATCTACCGCCTGTCGATGCTCGACCTGGTGGAAGGCGGCAGCACCTGGGACGAGATCGTCCTCCTGGCCAAGGCCATCGAGGCGGCCGGCGCCACCCTCATCAACACCGGCATCGGCTGGCACGAGGCGCGCATCCCCACCATCGCCACCAAGGTGCCGCGCGCGGCCTTCACCAAGGTCACCGCCAAGCTCAAGGGCGAGGTGTCGATCCCGCTGATCACCACCAACCGCATCAACACCCCGGAAGTGGCCGAGCAGGTGCTGGCCGAAGGCGACGCCGACATGGTCTCCATGGCCCGTCCCTTCCTCGCCGACCCGGACTTCGTCAACAAGGCCGCCGAAGGCCGCAGCGACGAGATCAACACCTGCATCGGCTGCAACCAGGCCTGCCTGGACCACACCTTCGGCGGCAAGCTGACCAGCTGCCTGGTCAACCCGCGTGCCTGCCACGAGACCGAGCTGAACTACATCCCCACCACCCAGGTGAAGAAGATCGCCGTGGTCGGCGCAGGCCCTGCAGGCCTCGCGGCTGCTACCGTCGCCGCCGAGCGTGGCCACCAGGTGACCCTGTTCGATGCCGCCGCCGAGATCGGTGGCCAGTTCAACGTCGCCAAGCGCGTGCCGGGCAAGGAAGAGTTCTACGAGACCCTGCGCTACTTCAAGCGCAAGCTGGAGACCACCGGCGTCGACGTTCGCCTGAACACCCGCGTCGGCGTCGACGACCTGGCCCAGGGTGGCTACGACGAGATCCTCCTCGCCACCGGCATCGCCCCGCGCACCCCGGAGATCCCCGGTGTCGACAACCCCAAGGTGATCAGCTACCTGGACGCCATCCTGCAGCGCAAGCCGGTCGGCCAGAAGGTCGCGGTGATCGGTGCCGGCGGCATCGGTTTCGACGTGTCCGAATTCATCACCCACGAAGGCGAGGCCACCAGCCAGAACCGCGATGCGTTCTGGAAGGAGTGGGGCATCGACGGTGATCTCGAGGCCCGTGGCGGCATCGCCGGGATCAAGGCCCAGCCGCACCCGGCGGCGCGCGAGGTGTTCCTGCTGCAGCGCAAGAAGACCAAGGTCGGCGACGGCCTGGGCAAGACCACCGGCTGGATCCACCGCACCGGCCTGAAGAACAAGAACGTGCAGATGCTCAACTCGGTCGAGTACCTGAAGATCGACGACGCCGGCCTGCACATCCGCATCGCCGAGGGCGAGCCGCAGGTGCTTCCGGTGGACACCGTGGTCATCTGCGCCGGCCAGGACCCGCTGCGCGAGCTGCACGACGGCCTGGTCGCCGCCGGCCAGACGGTGCACCTGATCGGCGGTGCCGACGTGGCCGCCGAGCTGGACGCCAAGCGCGCGATCAACCAGGGCTCGCGCCTCGCCGCCGAACTCTGATGAAAAGACGCCCCGCCTCGTGCGGGGCGTTCTCTTTAAGGGCATCTCTGAAAAACGTAGGCGAGGTCGTCAGCGCAAGGCAAAAACAGGCGAAAAAGCGCAGTTTACGCACGGTAAATGAGCATTTTGAGCGTGTTTTTAACGCAGCGATGACAACGCAGGTAGTTTTTTGAGGTGCCCTTTATAGGCTGATAAAAACAAGGAATAGCCGATGTCCCTCGACGCCCGATTGACCCCTGCCGTGGCTGCCAGCCTGCAGCGCTGGCACCACTTGATCGCCAGCCAGGACCTGAGCCAGCTGCCCGAGCTGCTGCACCCCGAAGCAGTGTTCCGCTCGCCCATGGCGCACACGCCCTACCCGGGCGCGCAGGCGGTCAACCTGATCCTCAACACCGTGATCCAGGTGTTCAAGGACTTCGCCTACCACCGCGAACTGGCCAGCGCCGACGGCCTGAGCGTGGTGCTGGAATTCAGCGCACGGGTCGGTGAACGCGAACTGAAGGGGATCGACATGATCCGCTTCGACGAAGCGGGCCGGATCGTCGATTTCGAGGTCATGATCCGCCCGATGAGCGGCCTTGCCGCCCTCGGCGAGGAGATGGGGCGTCGCCTGGCGCCCTACCTGGCGACGATGAAAAGCTGAAAGTCTCCAACCCCATCACATTTTCACTGTGCACCCGGTCCGCTACCTGATGGGGGCGGGTCGAGTGCCAACCCAGTCACATTGCCCGTTGCACTTTTTCCCCTAGACTCCGTGAATCAGGATGTACGCCTGTCTCCCAGGCGTAGCTCCACCGACAGGAATGTCACCCGTCCCGCCCCAGGGACTCACCGCGTTGGCCTAGAGGGAAACCGATGAGCATGCAGAACAAGCCGCAGATGGTTGAAGCCGTGCTGTTCTTCAATGAGCGTGGCATCTGCAAGGAAATGCTCTTCCCCGAGTTCGAAGCGATGCTCGATGGCGTGGTGAACATGCCCGAGTTCGCCGACGAGCAGATGCGCCTGGCGTATGTGCTGATCAACCCCCGCCTGCTGGTGCGTTCGCTGGTCTTCTTCTATCTGGATTTCGACGAGAAGGGCCAGGCCGACACCGGCTGGAACATGCCCCTGCGCCACCTGGCCGAGCGCGCCGGTCGCGGTCCCGACCTGGGCGCCGGGCCGATCCGCCTGGCCTGCCGCAGCCAGTGCCCGGTCTCCTGGCACCAGATGCACATGTGGGACCCGAACCTGGCCCCGGGCAACAACGACCTCGCCCTGGTCCGCGACACCGTCAAGCGCAATGGCCTGGGCCTGATGGTCGAGGACGACCTGCCCCAGGCGGTCGAGCCGGAGCGGCTGCAGATGGCTCCGGAAGACAAGTGGTACGCACCGCCGGATGCCAGCGCCGAAGTGGCCGAGCAACTGGCGCAGAAGCTGGAGCAGGAACACCGCCTGAAGACCGCGCAGCTGATCAAGCAGCAACGCCTGCGCATCGCCAGCCTCGGCCAGCAGAACGAAGAGGCCCTGGCCAAGTACCGCCTGGCTGCCGAAGAGCAGATCCGAGGCCTGCAAGGCCAGATCCAGGCGTTGCAGCAGAACGTGCGCCAGCAGGAAGAACTCAACGCCGATCTCAAGCGCCAGCTGCTCACCCAGACCGAAGGCTTCCAGAAGTCCCGCGAGGAGATGAGCCAGCAGCTGCGTGCGCTGGAGCGCCACGGTCGCACCGAGGTGGACATCCTGCGCTCGCAGTTCGAAAGCGAGATGCAGGCCAAGATCGCCGCCGCGGTGATGGACTACAAGGAGCAGATCGCCATCCGTGATGTCGAGCTGGCCTACCGCAACGAGCTCGATGCCCAATTGCAGCAGGAGATCGACCGTCTCAAGCAGGAGCGTGAGCAACTGGTCAACCAGGGCGGCGACCAGATCCTCGAGCGCCTGGCCCGACTCGGCGTGGTTTTCGTCGTCTATCACCCGGGCGCCGGGCACCTCACCATCCCGCTGCAGGACGTCGCCCGCTACCAGGACAACCCGTTGGCCTATG
Organism: Pseudomonas sp. 57B-090624; assembly: GCF_003234055.1. Classification (NCBI taxonomy): domain Bacteria; kingdom Pseudomonadati; phylum Pseudomonadota; class Gammaproteobacteria; order Pseudomonadales; family Pseudomonadaceae; genus Pseudomonas; species Pseudomonas sp. 57B-090624. The sequence continues at coordinate 33,648 of NZ_QKRU01000002.1, read as the reverse complement.
CGGCCTCCAAGTGCTTCGTCTCCGAGGCCCAGTACCGCCAGTGGCTGGCCCACTACCAGCAGCCCACCTGCGAAGCGGCGCTGCCCAGCGGCGAGCGCTGCTCGATGCCCATCGACCGGGTGGACTCGCCCAGCCGCTTCGTCGCCGGTGATTCCAACTGCTGCGCCCGGCACAAGGCCAGCAGCCGCCTGCGTACCGTCAGCTGAGATCGCAGCGGCATCGCCGCTGCCGTATCCTGCCGCCCTTCGTCGCCCGGTTGCCGGAACCCGCCTTGCCCCTTCGATTGCCCGACTGGACACCCAGCGCCAGCCTCGACCCCGTCCATCTCGATTGGCTCGACCGCGCGTCGGTGAGCCTCGCCCTGTTGCGCCTGGAGCGCATCGACCCGCTGGTGAGCGGCAACAAGTGGTTCAAGCTGGCGCCTCACCTGGCGCGTGCCGCGGCCCTTGGGGCGGAAGGCGTGATCAGCCTCGGCGGCGCCCATTCCAACCACCTGCACGCCCTGGCGGCGGCGGGGTGTCGCTTCGGTTTCCCCTGTGTCGGTCTGCTGCGCGGCGAGCCCGTGGAGACGCCGACGGTGAGTGACCTGCGCGAGCTGGGCATGGCGTTGCACTGGCTCGGCTACGGCGGCTACCGCGCCCGCCACCTGCCGGGCTTCTGGGAGCCCTGGGCCGCGCGCTATCCGGGCTTCCTCCAGGTGCCGGAGGGCGGTGGTGGCCTTGTCGGCGCCCAGGGCTGCGCCCCGCTGGTGGCGATGATCCAGGAACAGCTCCCTCGCCTTGGCTGGGACGACTACGACGCGCTCTGGCTGGCGGCCGGTACCGGCACCACCCTGGCCGGGCTGGTGCTGGGAGAGGGCGGCCGTCATCCGGTGTTCGGCGCCCTGGCGGTGTCTCCCGACCATGGTGTCGCCCAGCAGGTGAGTGCAGTGCTGGCCGAAGCCGGCGCCGAGGATGCCGGCTATCGGTTGCTGGATGCCAGCCGAGGCGGCTTCGCCCGTGTCGATGCGGCGCTGGCGCAGGAGTTGTTCGACTTCGAGGCCCGCACGGGAATCGAACTCGACCCGCTCTATACCGCCAAGGCGTTAATAGCGTTGCGCCAGCACGTGGAGGCCGGTTACCTTGCCGCCGGCAGTCGCGTGATCATGCTGCACACCGGGGGCTTGCAAGGCCGCCGAGCCATGTTGCCGCGCCTGCAGCGACTGGCTGGCTACACTGCCACTTCAGCTGAAGCCTCAAGGTGATGGGATGACCGAACCGCTCAATCCGGACCAACTGCGCAGCCTGACGCCGCTCAATGCTCTGTCCGAGCAGCAGTGGCGTGAATTGCGCAGCCAGCTGGTACCGCAGCCGCTGCTTGCCGGCCAGGCGCTGTTCCGCCGTGGCGACCAGGCGCGGCTGACCTACTACCTGCTGGCCGGTGAGCTGCAACTGCGCGACGCCGACGGTGCGGAGCAGCGCCTGATGGCCGGCAGCGAAGCCAGCTGTCACCCGCTGTCACCCAGCCTGCCGCGCCTGCAGGAGGCCCTGGCACTGACTGAAGTCAGCGTGCTGGCCATCGACAGCGCCACCCTGGCGCGGCTCATCACCTGGCGTTCCGCCTATCAGGACCTGCTCCTGCAACTGGACCCGGACGGCGACCAGGAGTGGCTGGAACACCTGCTGGAAAACCCGCTCTTCGCCAAGGTGCCGCCGGCCAACGTGCAGGAGATGGTGAAGCGCCTGCAACGCGTCGAGCTGCCCGCTGGCAGCGAGGTGCTGCGCGAAGGCGAGGCGGGGGACTGCTGCTATTTCCTGCAGTCCGGCCGCGCCGAGGTGATCCGCGGCGCCGGCAGCGATCACCAGGTGCTCGCCGAACTCGAAGTGGGGGCCTGTTTCGGCGAGGAGGCGCTGCTGTCCGATCGTCCGCGCAACGCCACCGTCACCCTGCTCGAGGATGGCGTCGTGCTGCGCCTGGACCGCCAGGACTTCTTCGCCCTGCTCAAGGCCCCGGTGGTGGATGAGGTCTCCCTCGGCGAGGCCTCGCGCCTGCTGGCCGCCGGCGCCCAGTGGCTGGATGTCCGCCTGCAGGACGAATACGAACGCGCCCACGCCCCCGAAGCGCTGAACATGCCGCTGCACCTGCTGCGCCTGAAGGCGCGCCTGCTCGACCGCGAGAAGGCCTACCTGTGCTACTGCGACAGCGGCAAGCGCAGCGCCAGCGCGGTGTTCCTCCTCTCCCAGCTGGGCTTCAAGGCCTATGCCCTGCGCGACGGCCTGGATGCACTGCCCGCCATACAGCGTGACGCACTGCTTTGCGAGGACGGCGCCGGCTACCTGGCCCGCTCCGGCGGGCGGGTCGAGCGCAGCCGCTAGCGCCACGCCCCATCGCGAATGAATTCGCGCCGGCAGGGGGCATTCGTAGGACGGGTGAAACCCGCGGGTTCCGAGCCGAGAGCCGTCGGGTTGCACCCGACCTACAGGCGCTGGCGTCAAAGGGGGGCATAACTCCGCTTCAGGCTTCAGGCTTCAAGCTTCAGTCTTTCCAGCTTCCAGCTCTCAGCCCCCCACCGTCTGCGGCCAGCGATCGCTGACCAGGAACACCCGCTCGCGCTCCTCCCAGCATTCCCCGTCCCTTTCCAGCCTCACCAGCATCCGCGCGGGGGCGTCGAGGGGCAGTGCCTGCAGCCAGTGCTCCAGGCGCTCGCGGGGCCACAGGTCGTCCCGTACGCAGCGCGACGGGGCGAGCCATGAATGGCGTTCCAGGGGTTGCCAGGCGGCAGCGGGCGCCAGGGCGAGGAAATCCGCGATCTCGCTGCGCCGCAGCCAGCGTCCGCGCAGGTGCTCGCCATTGGCGCCCAGGGGCGCGGTGCAGTCGCCCGGCCAGGGGTAGAAGAGGTAGCCGCCCAGCCAGAGTTCGGCGCTGGCCGGCCAGGCACCCAGCGCTTCCAGCAGCGGGCGGCATTCCGGGTTGGAGGAGAGCGGCAACTGGTGTTGGGCGAGGTGTTCCAGCTTGAGGTCGAGGCGGTCCAGGCTGCCCGGGCCGAGCCATTGCGAGGCGTCCTCGCCCTGGCCGTGGCGCGGGCCGAGGTAGAGCTTGATGGCGAGTTCCAGGTGATGCACGCCCTCGTCGTCGTGGAGCAGCAGGTCCAGCTCGCCGAGGGTCTGCCCGGCCACCCGCACCGGCAGGTTGGCGCCCAGCAGGCGGATGCCCGGTGCGCGCTCCAGGGCGAACTGCCAGAGGCGCTCGTAATAGAGGCCGAGTCGCCTGCTGGAGCCCTGGCTCAGCCAGTGCTCCAGTTCGGCGGGGGCAGCGTCCTGCTGCTCCAGCCAGGCCGCCAGGCGCGCCGGCTCGGCGGCCCATCCGCTGGCGCTGAGCGGGTGGCGCTGGCGCCAGGGGGCATGGGCCAGCAACGGCTGGGACAGCAGCACCCAGGCCAGGTCGCGCACGGCGTTATGGCGCAGATGGCGGGGCAGGGCGGCGAGGGCGGCGAAGGGATGCATGCTGCGAGCATAGTCGAGCCTGGTTTGCCGCTGTCACGGGCTTTCGCCCATAATCCGGGCATTCCTCCCGTTGCAGAGCCCTGCTGGAGCCCCATGGAGCAATTCCGCAATATCGGCATCATCGGTCGCCTGGGCAGCCCCCACGTGCTCGACACCATTCGCCGCCTGAAACGATTCCTGCTGGACCGCCACCTGCATGTGATCCTCGAAGACACCATCGCCGAAGTCCTGCCGGGCCACGGCCTGCAGACGTCTTCGCGGAAGATCCTCGGCGAGGTCTGCGACCTGGTCATCGTGGTCGGCGGTGACGGCAGCATGCTCGGTGCCGCCCGCGCGCTGGCGCGCCACAACGTGCCGGTGCTGGGCATCAACCGGGGCAGCCTGGGTTTTCTCACCGACATCAAGCCGGACGAGCTGGAAACCAAGGTCGCCGAGGTGCTCGACGGCCAGTACCTGGTGGAGAGCCGTTTCCTGCTGGAGGCCGAAGTGCGCCGCCACGGCGAGGCCATCGGCCAGGGCGACGCGCTCAACGACGTGGTGCTGCACCCCGGCAAGTCGACCAAGATGATCGAGTTCGAGCTGCACATCGACGGCCAGTTCGTCTGCAGCCAGAAGGCTGACGGCCTGATCGTCGCCACGCCCACCGGCTCCACGGCCTATGCGCTGTCCGCCGGCGGCCCGATCATGCACCCCAAGCTGGACGCCATCGGCGTGGTGCCGATGTACCCGCACACCCTGTCCAGCCGGCCGATCGTTGTCGACAGCAACAGCGAGCTGAAGATAGTGGTGTCCCCTGACATGCAGATCTACCCGCTGGTTTCCTGTGATGGCCAGAACCACTTCACCTGTGCCCCCGGCGACACCATCACGGTGGCGAAGAAGCCGCAGAAGCTGCGCCTGATCCATCCGCTGGACCACAACTACTACGAGGTCTGCCGCACCAAGCTGGGCTGGGGCAGCCGCCTGGGTGGTGGCGACTGATGAAACTCGACGCCGTGCGCGGCTACGACCTGATCGGCGACGTCCATGGCTGCGCGCGCACCCTGGAGCGCCTGCTCGATCGCCTCGGTTACCGCAAGCACGGCGATGTCTGGCAGCACCCCCGGCGCATGGCGCTGTTCCTCGGCGACATCATCGACCGGGGCCCGCGCATCCGCGAGGCGCTGCACCTGGTCCACGCCATGGTCGAGGCCGGCCAGGCGCGTTGCATCATGGGCAACCACGAGTTCAACGCCATCGGCTGGAACACCCCGGCGCCGCCCGGCAGCGGGCGCCAGTTCGTCCATGAGCACACGCCGCGCCATGCGCGCCTGCTCAAGGAGACCCTGGAGCAGTTCGAGGGCCATCCGGGCGACTGGCACGACTTCCTCGGCTGGTTCCAAGAGTTGCCGCTGTTCATCGACGGCGGTCACTTCCGCATGGTCCATGCCTGCTGGGACAGCGAGCTGATCGAGCCGCTGCGTGCCCAGCATCCTGACGGGCGGGTCGACGAGGCGTTCATCCAGGCCGCCGCCGAGCGTGGCAGCTTCGCCTTCCGCGTATTCAACCGCCTGCTGCGCGGCACCGACATGCCGCTGCCCAGCGGCATGACCCTGACCGGCAGCGACGGCTTCACCCGCTCGGTGTTCCGCACCAAGTTCTGGGAGGAAGACCCGCAGACCTACGGCGACGTGGTCTTCCAGCCCGATGCGCTGCCCGAGCAGGTGGCCCGGCAACCCTTGTCGGCAGCGCAGAAGTCCGCGCTGCTGAGCTATGGCGCCGACGAGCCGCTGCTGTTCGTCGGCCACTACTGGCGGCGGGGCCGCCCGGCACCGATCCGCCCCAATCTCGCCTGCCTCGACTACAGCGCGGTGATGTACGGCAAGCTGGTGGCCTACCGGCTGGACGCCGAAACCCGGCTGGACCCGGACAAATTCGTCTGGGTCGAGGTGGAGCGCCCGGAAACGCCGCACTGAGCGGCGTCCGTCCCGAATCCTCAAATGGAGTCCTCGCGCACTATGGATGACGCGACACTGGTTCAACTGGAGGCGGCGCTGTCGGCGTCTCCCGACAACGATGCCCTGCTGGCGCTGCTGCTGCCGGCCTGGATCGAGCGCAACGAGTGCGCCCGCGGCCTGCCCTTCCTGCCCGAAGGGCTCGCCACGCGGCTCGACGCCTCGGCATTGCGCCAACAGGCCGCGCGCCTGTGCCTGGGCGCCGGCGAGGCCGAGCGGGCGCTGGCGCTGCTGGGGGGCGATGAGCCGGCCGAGCGCCTGCTTCGCGCCCGCGCCCTGGCCGACCTGGAGCGCCGCGAGGAGGGCCTGCGCGAGTACCGCGCCGCTGTCGAGGCCAGCCCGGCGCTGGAGGACGTCGCCCTGCAGCGCCGCCTCAGCGCTTCGGTGGTGGACTTCCGCGGCGGCGAGGGGCGCCCGCGCCTGCGGGTCATCTCCAACGACGACACCGACAAGGCCGAGACCACGCGCCTGCTGACGCCGAACGCCGAGACCCTGACCTTCGACGATGTCGGCGGCCTCGACGAGCTGAAGAAGACCATCCACAAGAAAATCATCCTGCCGTACCAGAAGCCGGGGCTGTTCCAGCGCTTCCGCAAGCGTGTCGGCGGCGGCATCCTGCTCTACGGCCCGCCGGGCTGCGGCAAGACCATGCTGGCCCGCGCCACGGCGGGGGAGTGCAAGGCCACCTTCCTCAATGTCGCCATCTCCGATGTGCTGGACATGTACATCGGCGAGTCCGAGCGCAAGCTCCACGCCCTGTTCGAAGAGGCCCGGGCCAAGGCGCCGGCGGTGCTGTTCTTCGATGAGGTGGAGGCCCTGGGCGGGCGCCGTACCAACACCCGCGAAGCCACCTCGTCCAAGCTGGTGAGCCAGTTCCTCACCGAGATGGACGGCTTCGCCCAGTCCAACCACGGCGTGCTGATCCTTGCCGCCACCAACGTGCCCTGGTCGGTGGACGCCGCCTTCCGCCGTCCCGGCCGCTTCGACCGGGTGCTCTTCGTGCCGCCGCCGGACCGCCCCGCGCGTGCCAGCCTGCTGCGCATGCTGATGGCCGACCGGCCCAGCGAAGGGGAGATCGACTACGAGTTCCTCGCCCGCAGCACCTCGGGCTTCTCCGGCGCCGACCTGCGCGAGCTGGTGGAGACGGCGGTGGACGAGGCCATCGAGGAATCCATCGCCGAAGGCCGCGAGCAGCCGGTGACCGACCGCCACCTCAAGGCGGCCCTCAAGGAGGTGCGCGCCACCACCCTGGAATGGCTGACCACCGCGCGCAACTACGCGCGCTACTCCAACGAGGGCGGCCAGTACGACGAAGTGCTGGCCTTCCTCGACAAGCACGGCAAGGGGCGCTGATGGACAACCGCAACCTCTATAGGCTGGACGACGAACCCCGGCCCGGCGCCCTGGCGCGCCTGGCGGTGGAGCCGCTGTGGCCATTGCTCGGCCTGATGCTGGGCGGTGCCTGGCTGGGCCTGCCCTGGTTCGTGCTCAACGGCGTGGCGGTGGGCAGCCCGACGCGGGTGCGCGAGGCCGTGCTGGCCGCCATCGGCCTCCTGGGCAGCCTGGGCCTGGCCTTCGGCCTGCTCTACCTGTGGCAGGCCGGCATCCTCGACAAGAACGGCCTGCAGTACGCGATGCTGGTGCTGGTGGTGTGGAAGCTGGCCATCGGTTACGCGCTGTTCGTCATGCAGGCCTCCACCATCGAGCTCTACCAGTACTACGGCGGCGTGCTCAGCCGCTTCGGCCTGCCGGTGGTGCTGCTGGGCGCCTTCTTCCTGCGCTCTCTGGTGCTCAACCTGCTGCCCTTCACCCTCTGGTTCCTGGTGCTCAGCTGATGAACGAAACCAACCTGTTGCACCTGGCCTACCAGCGCCTGCAGAGCGGCCATGTCGAGGGCGCGATCAACAGCCTGCGGCAACTGCTCAGCGACGACCCGGAACACGCCGAGGCCCACGCGCTGCTGGCTCTGTGCCTGCTGATGATGCGCCGCGCCTTCGCCGCCGAGCGCGAGGCCGGGCTGGCCCTGGCCGCCGACCCGCAACTGGAGTTCGCCCATTACGTCGCGGCCCGCGTGGCCATGGCGCGGCGGCGCTTCAAGCTGGCCGAGAAGCACCTGGACCAGGTGCTGGAGCTCAATCCCCAGGAAGCCGGCTATCACCTGGCCCGCGCCGAGCTCGCCGACCTGATGGGCCGTCGCGGTCAGCAACTGCCCAGCCTGCAGCGGGCCCTGGAGCTGGCGCCGGACAACCCCGACTGCCTGGCCGCACTGGCCCACTACCATCGCCTGCGTGGCGAGGTGGAGCCGGCGGAGCGCTATGCCCGCGAGGCGCTGCAACTGCGCGCCGACCACCCCGGCGCCATCGTCACCATGGGCCACCTGCTGCTGCGCCGGGGCGACCTGCAGGGCGCGCGCGACCACGCGATATGGGCCCTGCGCGAGAATGCCAACGACGTTTCCGCGCTCTACCTGATGTCTGCCATCAAGGCGCGCGGCAACCCCTTCATGGGGCTCTGGTGGCGCTACAACTCGTGGATGTCCGAACTGGGGCCGACCCGCTCGATCATCGTGCTGCTGGGCATGTTCGTGCTCTACCGCGTGGCGGTGATCGCCAGCAACCAGCACGGCCACGAGACGCTGGCCCAGGCCATCGAATGGGCCTGGCTGGGCTTCGTGGTGTATAGCTTCGCCGGCCCGCAGATCTTCCGCCGCTCCCTGGAGAAGGAACTGGAGCAAGTGAAGCTTTCCCGCGATTTCTAGGTTGCCGGCCCCCCAGCAGGCATCGGCGCCCTGACCGGCGTCGGTGCGCAACACCGGCAGTGCCGCTAGAATGTGCGCTCGTTTTCGCCGCCCTTCAGGAAGCCGCCGTGTCCGATTTCGCCAAGCTGATCAGCAACATCACCGAGGATGTCTACCAGAGCCTCAAGCTCGCCGTGGAGATCGGCAAGTGGTCCGACGGCCGCAAGCTGACCCAGGAGCAGAAGGAGCTCAGCCTGCAGGCGGTCATCGCCTGGGAGATCAAGAACCTGCCCGAGGAAGAGCGCACCGGCTACATGGGCCCGCAGGAGTGCAGCTCCAAGTCCGAGAAGATAGAGAACATCCTGTTCAAATCCTCCGACTCGCTCCACTGATGGGGGCCAGCGACATGCAAGAGCTGGGGCGCGGCGCGCTGAGCAAGATGTCCGCGCAACTGGGTGATCCGGTGGTGCAGTACGCGTTTCGTCTCGGCGATGGGCAGGTGGCGGTCAATCCGCTGCTGGGCCGGCGCATCCGCCTGGAGTTCCTCGGTGCGATCCACTGCTCCCATTGCGGGCGCAAGACCGGCAAGAGCTTCGCCCAGGGCTACTGCTACCCCTGCTTCACCAAGCTGGCGCAATGCGACAGCTGCATCATGAGCCCGGAGCGCTGCCACTACGAGGCCGGCACCTGCCGTGAGCCCGCGTGGGGCGAATCCTTCTGTATGACCGACCACGTGGTCTACCTGGCCAACTCCTCGGGCATCAAGGTCGGCATCACCCGCGCCACCCAGGTACCGACCCGCTGGATCGACCAGGGGGCGCGCCAGGCATTGCCGATCATGCGCGTCGCCACCCGCCAGCAATCCGGCCTGGTGGAGGACCTGCTGCGCAGCCAGGTGGCCGACCGCACCAACTGGCGCGCCCTGCTCAAGGGCGAGGCCGAGGCGCTGGACCTGCCCGCGATGCGCGAGGCCATCTTCCAGGCCTGCGACGCCGGCATCCAGGGGCTGCAGCAGCGCTTCGGGCTGCAATCGGTGCAGAAGCTCGAGGATGTCGAGCCGCTGGAGATCCGCTACCCCGTGGAGGCCTACCCGACCAAGGTGGTGAGCCTCGATCTGGACAAGACGCCGGTGGTGGAGGGTACCCTGCGCGGTATCAAGGGCCAGTACCTGATCCTCGACACCGGGGTCATCAACATCCGCAAGTTCACGGCCTACCAGGTGGTGGCGAGCAGCGAGCCGTAAGGCCGCCGCGCCCCGCCTGGCAGGAACACACACCGCAGCCGGGGCATCGCGCCCGGGCTGCCTCGGAGAGGCAAGCATGCGAACCGAACAACCGAAAGTCATTCACCTCAAGGACTATCAGGCGCCGGACTACCTGATCGACGAGACCACCCTGACCTTCGAGCTGCACGAGGACCACACCCTGGTCCACGCCCAACTGGTGATGCGCCGCAACCCCGATCGCGCCGACGGCAGCCTGCCCGCGCTGGTCCTGGACGGCCAGCAGCTGGAGCTGCTGGCGCTGTCCATGGACGACCGCGAGCTCGGTGCCGCCGACTACCAGCTGACCGACAGCCACCTGACCCTGCAGCCGGTCAGCGACAGCTTCACCCTCGACAGCACGGTGCGCATCCATCCGGAGAGCAATACCGCCCTGGAAGGCCTGTACAAGTCCGGCAGCATGTTCTGCACCCAATGCGAGGCCGAGGGCTTCCGCAAGATCACCTACTACCTCGACCGCCCGGACGTGATGAGCCGCTTCACCACGACCGTCAGCGCCGAGCAGCATCGCTACCCGGTGCTGTTGTCCAACGGCAACCCGGTGGCCAGCGGGGCGGAGGAGGGCGGTCGCCACTGGGCCACCTGGGAGGACCCGTTCAAGAAGCCGGCCTACCTGTTCGCCCTGGTGGCGGGCGACCTGTGGTGCGTGGAAGACGTGTTCACCACCATGAGCCAGCGCGCGGTGACCCTGCGCATCTACGTCGAGCCGGAGAACATCGACAAGGTGCAGCACGCCATGGACAGCCTGAAGAAGTCCATGCGCTGGGACGAGGAGGTCTACGGCCGCGAGTACGACCTGGACATCTTCATGATCGTCGCGGTCAACGATTTCAACATGGGCGCCATGGAGAACAAGGGGCTCAACATCTTCAACTCCAGCTGCGTGCTGGCCAGGGCCGAGACCGCCACCGACGCCGCCCACCAGCGCGTCGAGGCCGTGGTGGCCCACGAGTACTTCCATAACTGGTCGGGCAACCGCGTGACCTGCCGCGACTGGTTCCAGCTGTCGCTCAAGGAAGGCTTCACCGTGTTCCGCGATGCCGAGTTCTCCGCCGACATGAACTCGCGCACCGTCAAGCGCATCGAGGACGTGGCCTTCCTGCGTACCAACCAGTTCGCCGAGGACGCCGGCCCCATGGCCCACCCGGTGCGGCCTGACTCGTTCATCGAGATCTCCAACTTCTACACCCTGACCGTCTACGAGAAGGGGTCGGAAGTGGTGCGCATGATCCACACCCTGCTGGGCGCCGCAGGCTTCCGCAAGGGCACCGACCTGTACTTCGAGCGCCACGACGGCCAGGCCGTGACCTGCGACGATTTCGTCAAGGCCATGGAGGACGCCAACGGCGTCGACCTGACCCAGTTCAAGCGCTGGTACAGCCAGGCCGGCACCCCGCGCCTCGCCGTCGAGGAAGCCTTCGATGCCGTCGCCAGGACCTACAGCCTGACCTTCCGCCAGAGCTGCCCGGCCACCCCCGGCCAGGCCGAGAAGCTGCCCTTCGTCATTCCCGTCGAGCTCGGCCTGCTGGACGCCGCAGGCAACGACCTGCCGCTGCGCCTGGCGGGCGAGGGCGAAGCCCTTGGCGGCAACCGGGTGATCTCGGTGACCGAGGCCGAGCAGACCTTCACCTTCGTCGATATCGCCGAGAAGCCGCTGCCCTCGCTGCTGCGCGGGCTGTCCGCCCCGGTGAAGCTGAGCTTCCCCTATGGTCGCGACCAGCTGATGTTCCTCATGCAGCACGACAGCGACGGCTTCAACCGCTGGGATGCCGGCCAGCAGCTCTCCGTGCAGGTGCTGCAGGAGCTGATCGGCCAGCACCAGCGTGGCGAGGCGCTGGTGCTGGACACCCGCCTGCTGGACGCCTTCCGCAGCCTGCTGGAGGACGAGTCGCTGGACCAGGCGATGGTGGCCGAGATGCTCTCGCTGCCCAGCGAGGCGTACCTGACCGAGATCAGCGAAGTCGCCGATGTCGACGCCATCCATGCGGCGCGTGAGTTCGCCCGTCGTTCGATCAGTGATGCCCTGTTCCCGCAACTGCTGGCGCGTTACCAGGCCAATCGCGCCATATCGCGCGAGACGCCCTATGTCGCCTCCGCCGAGCACTTTGCCCGCCGCACCCTGCAGAACATCGCCCTGTCCTACCTGATGCTCAGTGGCAAGGCCGAGGTTCTAAAGGCCTGCCTGGAGCAGTTCGAGGCCTGCGACAACATGACCGAACGCCTGACCGCGCTCTCGGTGCTGGTCAACTCCGGCTTCGAGGACGAGAAGGCCAAGGCGCTGGCGAGCTTCGCCGATCACTTCAAGGACAACCCGCTGGTGATGGACCAGTGGTTCAGCGTCCAGGCCGGTTGCACCCTGCCGGGGGGGCTGGAACGCGTGCAGGCGCTGATGGGCCACAAGGCCTTCACCCTGAAGAACCCGAACAAGGTACGTGCGTTGATCGGCGCCTTCGCCAACCAGAACCTGGTGAACTTCCATCGGGCCGACGGTGCGGGTTATCGCTTCCTCGCCGACCATGTGATCACCCTCAACGCGCTGAACCCGCAGATCGCCTCGCGCCAGCTGGCGCCACTGACCCGCTGGCGCAAGTACGACCAGGCGCGGCAGAAGCTGATGCGCGCCGAGCTGGAACGCATCCTCGCCTCCGGCGAGCTGTCCAGCGATGTCTATGAAGTGGTGAGCAAGAGCCTCGCCTGACCCTCCGGGACCACGTCCGTGGTTCCGTTGCCGTTCCCCGGCGTCGACAAGTGTTACTGGCAATCTGCCGGTAACACTTTTTTGTTACTCAAAGGAATATCCCTTCGGTCTCTGAGGCGTAAATGGCCTGTTCCCTGGCATTTCTTTCTTGACGGGGTGAGCGAGGTATGAACGCGCAAGCGCTATAGGTGTGGTTTTGAGTGACAAATCGAGCCAGCTTGTAGGACAAAGTCGGCCGATTCGTCGGTTTTGATCAGTGGATGATCAGTCACTCGTTTGAATTTAATCTGTCCCTTCGTTCAGAAAAATATAACGACCCATAAACGTGCACTTGGCACCATGGTTGCACGTCTCGACGCCGTCCCAGGCCCTCCAGTCCCGCAAGAATTGCTGGAGGCCGCGGTTCAGACGCGTTGGTGCTTCCGCCCACGCCAGAAGAAAGGTCGCACGAGCGGCTGAACAGCGTCCCTGCCAGACGGGGCCGTAATAACAAATGAATGATCTGTCCACGGAGTAAAGTCTCGATGGAACTCAAGTCCCGCAAGCCCCTGTTGCGCTTCGCGCCGGCCAAGGCCGGTTTCGCCCTCGCCGGTCTCCTGCCCCTGATGTGCGCCGTCCAGGCCCAGGCGGTCGAATTCAGCTTCGCCGACGATGAGATCAGCGGTTCCATCGACACCACCGTCTCCTACGGCCAACTGTGGCGCGTCCAGGGCCAGGACAAGACCAACAACGACATCAACACCAACGACGGCAACCGCAACTTCGACACCGGCCTGGTTTCCGAGGTGTACAAGATCACTTCCGACCTGGAAGCGACCTACAAGAACTACGGTCTGTTCGTCCGCGGCACCGCTTTCTATGACACCCAGATCATGGACAAGCGCAACGATTACCTGGACAACAACAGCCCGAGTCAGCCCAGCCAGAGCTATCCGAAGGACGACCGCTTCACCCACGACACCCGCCACAAGGCCGGTCGTGATGCGCAGATCCTCGACGCCTACCTCTATGGCAACTGGGACATCGCCGACATGCCGGTCACCGGTCGTATCGGCAAGCAGGTCTTCAACTGGGGCGAGGGCATCTTCTACCGGGGTGGCATCAACACCACCAACCCGCTGGACGCTGCCAAGTTCCGCTTGCCCGGTTCTGAGTTGAAAGAGGTTCTGGTTCCGGTCGAGGCCCTGAGCTTCAACGTCGGCTTGACTGACAACCTGTCGATGGAAACCTTCTACCAGTTCAACTGGAAGGAAAGCGCCATCGACCCGAGCGGCACCTTCTTCTCCGAAACCGACCTCTTCGCGGATGGTGGCAACACCGCCTACACCAGCCTGGCTGGTAGTGCGCTGACTGCTCCTCAGGCCGCCCTGGGCGGAGCCTCTCTCGTGCAGTTCTATAACGCGGGTGCTGGCGGCTTGTGTGCCGGTCAGGTGGGTGGCCTGTGCGCTGGTGGGAAGAACTTCGTTTATCCAGGTAACCAGATCGTCAAGGTCGCCAATATCGGCACTGACCTGAATGCGAAGAACGACGGCCAGTACGGCGTTGCATTCCGCTATATCGCCGAAGAACTCAATTCGACCGAGTTCGGCTTCTACTACGTGAACTATCACGCGAAAGAGCCGAGCATCTATGCGGATCTGGGCAACTACCAGGGCGTAAACCTGGATACCGTCGCCGGTCTTCTGCCAGGCGGCCTGACCCCGGGCAACATCCAGGCTGCGGGTGGTCTGGCTACGCTCGACACCCTGGCGAACGTCCAGGCTCGTCGTGAGTATGCTGAAGACATCCGCATGTTCGGCCTGAGCTTCAACACCACCATTCAGGAAACTTCGGTATTCGGTGAGCTGGCCTACCGCCCGAACATGCCGATTGGCATCGCCACCACCAACGACCTGCTGGGTGACCTGATCGGTCAAGCGGCGAAGCTGGTCAATACCGGTCCGATTTCCAGTGCGCTCGGCGGCCTGAACGGCTCGGCACAAATTGCGGGCAGCACTGTTCGTCTGGGTGACTCGATCCACAACTACGAGCGCGTCGAGGTCTTCAACACCTCGCTGGGTGCTATTCACAACTTCGGGCCGAGCCTGAGTTTCGACTCGCTGATCGGCGTGGCCGAACTGGCGTCCGAGCATCTGCGTGGCAGCGACCTGCAATACACCGGTTACAACGGCGTCAATCGCTACTACTCCGGTCGCGGCAACAGCTCCTACGTGTCCGGCGGTGATCGTGGCGATCAGGTCAACAAGGACGCCTACGGCTACACCCTTGTGCTGTCCGGTACCTGGAACGACGTGTATGCCGGTGTGAACGTTTCCCCGTTCGTCGTCTACAAGGATGACTTCCAAGGCAACTCCCACCAGACCGGCAACTTCATCGAAGGTCGCAAGGCCTACACCGTCGGCCTCAAGGCGAGCTACCTGAACAGCCTGGAAGGCGAGATCCAGTACACCGAGTTCTATGGCGCCGGCCAGAACAACTCCAGCCGCGATCGCGACAATATCGGCGTCAACGTCAAGTACTCCTTCTAACTAGAAAGAATGCGGGCACCTGCGGGTGCCCGCCGCTGAACCCTCACGGAGAACCAACATGCTGAAAAAGCTTTCGCTGGTTGGCGCGGCAGTCGCGTTCGCACTGTCCGCCGGTAGCGCACTGGCCGCGGTGTCGGCTCAGGAAGCCGCCAAACTGGGCACTAGCCTGACTCCCTTCGGTGCCGAAAAGGCCGGCAACGCCGCCGGCACCATCCCGGCCTGGACCGGTGGCATCACCCAGGCTCCGGCCGGCTACAAGCCGGGCCAGCACCATGTCGATCCGTTCCCGGAAGACAAGCCGCTGTACACCATCACCAAGGCGAACCTGGACCAGTACAAGGCCAACCTGACCCCGGGTCAGATCGCCCTGTTCAACGCCTACCCGACCACCTTCCAGATGCCGGTCTACCCGACCCGCCGCTCCGGCTCCGCGCCGCAGTGGGTGTATGACAACACCATCAAGAACGCCACCACCGCCAAGCTGCTGGACGGCGGCAACGGTTTCGCCGACGCCTACGGCGGCATTCCGTTCCCGATCCCGCAGAACGGTGTCGAGGCGCTGTGGAACCACATCGTCCGCTACCGCGGTTCCTACATCGTGCGTCGCGCCTCCGAAGTGGCCGTGCAGCGCAATGGCGACTACTCCCTGGTCACCTCGCAGCAGGAAGCCCTGTTCAAGTACTACAACCCGAAGGGTTCGTATGCCGACCTGAACAACATCCTGTTCTACTACCTGTCCTTCACCAAGAGCCCGGCACGCCTGGCCGGTGGCGCCGTGCTGGTGCACGAGACCCTGGATCAGGTGAAGGAGCCGCGTCAGGCCTGGGGCTACAACGCCGGCCAGCGCCGCGTGCGCCGTGCGCCGAACCTGGCCTACGACACCCCGATCGCTGCTGCCGACGGCCTGCGTACCGCCGACGACACCGACATGTTCAACGGTGCTCCGGATCGCTACGACTGGAAACTGGTGGGCAAGAAGGAAATCTACATCCCGTACAACAACTACAAGGTCTCCAGCCCTGAGGTTAAGTACAAGGACCTGCTGCAGCCCGGCCACCTGAACCCGGCCGTCACCCGCAACGAACTGCACCGCGTGTGGGTCGTCGAGGGCACGCTGAAGTCCGGCGCCCGCCACATCTACTCCAAGCGCACCCTGTTCCTCGACGAGGACAGCTGGCAAGCCGCCGTGGTCGACCAGTACGACGGTCGTGGCGAGCTGTGGCGTGTATCGATGGCCTACCTGAAGAACTACTACGACCTGCCGACCACCTGGTCCGCACTGGACGTGTTCCATGACCTTCAGGCCCGTCGCTACCACGTGCAGAACCTGGACAACGAAGAGCCGACCACCATCGACTTCACCCAGGCTGTTCCGGACGACGGCTACTTCAAGCCTTCGGCACTGCGTCGCCGCGGTACCCGATAAGCGCCTTGTAGCCTGACGAAAAGGCCGCTACAAACGTAGCGGCCTTTTTGCTATCAGGGCCCCTGATAAGGCCTCAATCACGCGGGTTTGCCTTAACAAAACATAACGTCCAGCCGATTGTCATGGCTTTCCAAAGCTGGATAGCATAGGCGGCCTGCCAAAAGGCAAGGTCCACCTATAACAATAAGGGGGAAAGGTGTATGAGTGAGCCCGTCCTGCGGCGCACCCAGTCCGGTCATGACGTGCAGTCCCTTGCGCAACCGGCGTTCCGCTTCCACTCGCCGCTGGCCAAAGCGCTCTCGCTGTTCAGTGTGCTCTCCGTCCTGACTCTCGGTGCCGCGCCCATCGCGCAAGCCGCCGAATCAGCACCCGTGTTCTCCATCGAATCGCCCAAGGCGGCCAGCAGCCTGCTGCTGGATATCGCCCATGCGGGCAAGCGCCTGGTTGCCGTCGGTGACCGTGGCCACATCCTTTACTCCGACGACGACGGCAAGACCTGGACCCAGGCCAAGGTGCCGACCCGGCAGATGCTGACCGCCGTCTACTTCGTCGACGACAAGAAGGGCTGGGCCGTCGGCCACGACGCGCAGATCCTCGCCAGTGAAGATGGCGGCGCCACCTGGACCCAGCAGTTCGAAGACCTGGAGCGTGAGGCTCCTCTTCTCGATGTCTGGTTCAAGGACGCCAACACCGGCTTCGCCGTCGGCTCCTACGGTGCCCTGCTGGCCACCGAGGACGGTGGCAAGAACTGGGAAGACGTCAGCGACCGCCTGGACAACGAAGACCAGTACCACATCAACGCCATCACTGCGGTGAAGGACTCCGGCCTGTTCATCGTCGGCGAGATGGGCAGCATGTTCCGCTCCCCCGACTGGGGCCAGACCTGGGAACGCCTCGAGGGTCCCTACGAGGGTTCCCTGTTCGGCGCCACCGGCACCAACGAGCCGGGCGTGGTCGTGGCCTATGGCCTGCGTGGCCACCTGTTCCGCTCCGCCGACTTCGGCAAGACCTGGGAAACCATCGAACTGAAGAATGCCCGTGGCGGCACCCTGGAGTTCGGTCTTTCCGGCGGCACCCTGCTCGATGACGGCACCCTGCTGGTGGTCGGCCATGGTGGCAGCGTCCTGAAGAGCACCGATGCCGGTCGCACCTTCAGCGTGGTCAACCGTTCCGATCGCCTGTCGCTGGCCAGCGCCACCGCAGATACCAAAGGCAACCTGATCCTGGTGGGACAGGGCGGAGCGCGCGTCGCCTCGCCGACTGGCGCCGAGCTGGGCCAACAATAACGAGCCGGGGGAGTTTCGATGAGTAACCATCACCAGGACAAGGCGACCTTCCTGGAACGCCTGATCTTCAACAACCGGCCGGCCGTGATCGTCATCTGCCTGCTGGTCAGCATCTTCCTCTTCTGGCAGGCCACCCAGGTGCGTCCGTCCACCAGCTTCGAGAAGATGATCCCGCTGCACCACCCCTTCATCCAGAAGATGATGGAGCACCGCAACGACCTGGCGAACCTGGGCAACACCGTGCGCATCTCGGTGGAAGCCAAGGACGGGGACATCTTCAGCAAGGAGTACATGGACACGCTGCGTCAGATCCACGACGAGGTGTTCTACATTCCCGGCGTCGACCGTTCCGGCCTGAAGTCCCTGTGGAGCCCCAGCGTGCGCTGGACCGAGGTCACCGAGGAAGGCTTCGCCGGTGGCGAGGTGATCCCGCAGACCTACGACGGTTCCGACGACAGCCTCGACGAGCTGCGCAACAACGTGCTCAAGTCCGGCCAGATCGGCCGCCTGGTGGCCAACAACTTCAAGTCCAGCATCGTCGACGTGCCGCTGCTCGAGTCCTACCCGGACCCGAACGACCAGGGCAAGCTGCTGAAGCTCGACTACCGCCAGTTCTCCCACGAGCTGGAAGCGAAGATCCGCGACAAGTACCAGGCCCAGAACCCCAACGTTCAGGTCCACATCGTCGGCTTCGCCAAGAAGGTCGGTGACCTGATCGATGGCCTGATCATGGTCGTGGCCTTCTTCGGTATCGCCTTCCTCACCACCCTGGTGCTGCTGTACTGGTTCACCTGGTGTATCCGCAGCACCATCGCCGTGCTCTCCACCACCCTGGTGGCGGTGATCTGGCAGTTGGGCCTGATGCACTCGGTGGGGTTCGGTCTCGATCCCTACTCGATGCTGGTGCCGTTCCTGATCTTCGCCATCGGCATCTCCCACGGGGTGCAGAAGATCAACGGTATCGCCCTGCAGTCCAGTGATGCGGACAACGCCCTGACGGCGGCCCGGCGTACCTTCCGGCAGCTGTTCCTGCCGGGCATGATCGCCATCCTGGCCGACGCCGTGGGCTTCATCACCCTGCTGATCATCGACATCGGCGTGATCCGCGAACTGGCCATCGGCGCCTCCATCGGTGTGGCGGTGATCGTGTTCACCAACCTGATCCTGCTGCCGGTCGCCATCTCCTATGTCGGCATCAGCAAGAAGGCCATCGAGCGCAGCAAGAAGGACGCGACCCGTGAACACCCGTTCTGGCGCCTGCTGTCCAACTTCGCCCATCCGGTCGTGGCCCCGATCTCCGTGGTCATCGCCCTGGTCGCCTTCGGTGGCGGCCTCTGGTACGGCCAGAACCTGAAGATCGGCGACCTCGACCAGGGTGCGCCGGAACTGCGTCCGGACTCGCGCTACAACAAGGACAACAACTTCATCATCAGCAACTACTCCACCAGCTCCGACGTGCTCGTGGTGATGGTCAAGACGGCTCCGGAAGGCTGCTCCACGCACGAAGCGCTGGCGCCGATCGACGAGCTGATGTGGACGATGGAGAACACCCAGGGCGTGCAATCCGCCATTTCGATGGTCACCGTGTCCAAGCAGGTGATCAAGGGGATGAACGAAGGCAACCTGAAGTGGGAAACCCTGTCGCGCAACCAGGACGTGCTGAACAACTCCATCAGCCGTGCCGATGGCCTGTACAACACCGACTGCTCCCTGGCACCGGTGCTGGTGTTCCTCAACGACCACAAGGCCGAGACCCTGCAGCGCGCGGTCAAGGCGGTGGAGGGCTTCGCCAAGGAACACAACAAGGAAGGGCTGGAGTTCATGCTCGCCGCCGGTAACGCCGGCATCGAAGCGGCCACCAACGAGGTGATCGCCCAGTCCGAGCTGACCATCCTGATCCTGGTGTACATCTGCGTGGCGGTGATGTGCCTGATCACCTTCCGCTCCATCGCAGCGACCATCTGCATCGTGCTGCCGCTGATCCTCACCTCGGTGCTGGGCAACGCGCTGATGGCCTTCCTCGGCATCGGCGTGAAGGTGGCGACCTTGCCGGTGGTGGCGCTGGGCGTGGGTATCGGTGTCGACTACGGCATCTACATCTACAGCCGCCTGGAAAGCTTCCTGCGTGCCGGCCTGCCGCTGCAGGAGGCCTACTACCAGACGCTGAAGTCCACCGGCAAGGCCGTGCTCTTCACCGGCCTGTGCCTGGCCATCGGCGTGGCGACCTGGATGTTCTCGGCGATCAAGTTCCAGGCCGACATGGGCCTGATGCTGACCTTCATGTTCATCGTCAACATGTTCGGTGCGCTCTGGCTGCTGCCTGCCCTGGCACGCTTCCTGATCCGCCCCGAGAAGCTGGCGGGCAAGACCGGCGGTTCGCTGCTGGCCCACTAAGCGTCAAGGCAATGAAGAAACCGCGGCCCAGGCCGCGGTTTTTTCATGGGCGTTCAACTACCTGAAAACCACGCGCACAACCCTGTAGGGGCGACTTCAGTTGCCCAGCGACCCCAGGGGGTTGCCGCTCTGTAGGGTGGGCTGGGTGCTTCTGCACGAGGCTTCGGCGGGTTCACCCGCCCTGCAGCGAGCACCCTACATCCGTAGCCCGGGCTTCAGTCCGGGAACTCCGGCCACACCTTCCCCGCGCTGAAGCACGGGCTACGAGGCGGTCACAGGTTTTAGGTAGGTCGGGTGCAACCCGACAGGCCCGGCACGATGCTCCGGCAGGTTTCACCCGGCCTACGGCGAGTACATCCCCACCCTGTAGCCCGGACTTCAGTCCGGGGCGCCGGAGACGCCTTTCCCGCGCTGAAGCACGGGCTACGAAGTGGCACCCCGAGTTGGGGTCGAGGGCGGATCAGCGCGGATAGAGCGGCGGCAGCCCGCTGTCGCCAGCGGCCTGCTGCTGAACCTGCGGCGTGGGCAGTGCGCGGATGGCCTTCCACAGCTCCTCGCCCTGCCAGTGCTGGCCGCTCTCGCTGTAGAGGGCGCCGTTGAGGCCATCCATGGCGTCGGAAAGCGGCACGAAGCGTGCGGCCATGTCCGCCAGGGTTTCCGGTTGCTGCCGCGCCCAGGCGTCCAGGGCCTGGCGCGTGGCGTGGGGGTCGTTGGCCAGGCAGGCGCGCTTGAGGTCGTCGAGCAGGGTGCGCGGGCTGGGGCCGGTCTGTGCGGTGGGCAGGATCGCCGGTTGCCGGCGTGCGTGCCACCACAGGCCGAAGCCCAGCAGCGTGGTCAAGGCCAGCAGCAGCGTGGCGAGCTTCCAGGGCCACAGCGGCGGGCCCTCGACCACGCGCTGGGCGTCATTGGCGTTTTCCACCGGTGCTTCCGGCTCCAGCGCGGGGTTGTTGGCCACTTCAAGGGTGCGCCCCGGCAACTGGCTGCGTTCCAGGTGATCCTCGCGGGTGTTCCACCACACCACTTCGACCGGCGGCAATTCGATGCGCCCGCTGGTGGTGGGCACCAATGCCTCGCGTTCCTCGCGGCTGCCGAGCACGCCGCGCTCGCTGGCCTGGTTGGAGAGCTGCGGCTGGTCGGGATAGCGGCGCAGGCCCGGTGCATGGGTGGCGGGCAGGGCGGGCAGCTGGGCGCTGGCCAGGCCCTCGACCTTGACCATCAGGCTGCGGGTCAGCGAATCGCCGACCTGGGCCTTGTCCGGCTCCGGGTTCCAGGCCTCGGCCAGGGTCAGGTTGCGTGCCGGCAGCCAGGGTGCATCGGCAGGGTAATCGGCCGGCTTGGCCTTCACCGTCAGCGGGATTTCCGGCGAGCTGACCCGCGTCAGCCGACCCGGGCGTGGGCCGAAGGGTTGGTAGTCGTTCTGCCCGGAGCGCTCCACCAGGGTGGCGCTGAACACCTGGGCGGGGATGCTCAGCTGGCCGCTCTTCTGCGGGAAGATCGCGTAGCGCAATTCGATCACGCCGTGGCGGATGCCGTTGATCTCCTTCTCGTAGGTGCGCGCCTCGCCCAGTTGCTCGATGCGTGCATCGGCCATCTGCAATGGGGTCAGGCTGCTGTCGTCGTACAGCGAGACGGAGTGGTAGATGCGCAGGGTAAGGATGGTCTGCGCCTGCACGTACACGCTTTCCTCGTCCAGGCTGGCGTCGATGAACACCGGGGCCAGCTTGCTGTTGCCGGCGGCGTTGTCGCTCTTCTGGATATGCAGGGTGATCGGCCGGGTCTCGGCCTCGCCCAGGCGCAGCGGCGGGATCACCACGAAGCCGCTCTGTTTCGGCTGCAGGGTGACGATCCAGCGCGTGGCGCGGTCGTCCTGGCCGTTGAGCGTGCTGATGCGGTTGATCTGGCGCGTGCCGAGCACCTCGAACAGCGACTCCAGCGGCTTGAGGTCGGGCTTGCCGAACAGTGTCGGGTCGGAAGACTCCAGGATCAGCTCCACCGTCTCGCCCTCGCTGAGGCGCGCGCGGTCGACGCTGGCGGTGAAGCCCGCCGCGCTGGCGGTGCAGGCCAGCAGGCTGAGGAGGAGGGCGCAGAGGAGGCGCATCATTCTTGGTTTTCCTGGCGGCGTTGCTGTTCGTACCAAAACTTGCGGCGCAGCAGTTCGGCGGGGTCGTCGGGAATCTGCCGCAGCCATTGCTCCAGGGACTGGCGACGCTCATCGCCCAGCGGCTCGGCCTTGCCGGGTGCGTCCGTGGGTTGCTGCTGGTCCTCGGGCTTCTGGCCGGGCTCGGCCGGCTGGTCCTGCGCACCGGCCTGCTGGCCCGGCGGCTTGCCCTCTTCGGGCGGTGTGGCGGAAGCACCTTCGGCACCCTGCTGCTCGTCCTTGTCCTCGCTCTGCTCCGGGTCGCCACCCTGGGCGGCGGAGGGTGGCTCCTGGGGCTGCTGCTGGCCCTGCTGGCCGTCCTGCGGCTGTTGCGATTGCTGCTGCTTCTGCTGCTGCAGCACCTGTTCCACCAGCGCCTTGTTCTTCAGTGCCGGTTGCAGGTCCGGCTCACGCTCGAGGGCTGATTCGTAGGCGTCCAGGGCGGCCTCCAACTGGCCGGCCCTGGCCAGCGCGTTGCCACGGTTGTAGTGGTCGGCGGCGCTGTCGCCACCGGCGAAACGCTCGGCGGCTTCGGCGTGCTTGCCGGCCTCGTAGAGCGCATAGCCCTGCCAGCGCGGGTCCTCGAAACGACGGGCCGCCTCGGCAGGCTGCTGGGCTTCCAGCAGGCGCTGGCCCTGCTGGTCGGGCCGCAACCACAGATCCTCCGGTTCGAAGGCCAGGGCAGGGCGGGGCAGCACGAAGAACAGTGGCAGGCAGAAGATCCAGCCCCGGCGTCCGGCGCAGGCGGTGATCAGCAGCAGCGGCAGCAACAGCCAGTGGCCCTGGTCGGCCCAGGCTTCCAGCCGCGTGGTTTCACCACTTTCGCGCAGGGTCTGGGCACCGCCGAGCAGGTCCAGGTTGCGCAGGTCGCGTTCGTCGACGCGGGCGGTGGCGTATTTGCCACCCAGGCTGCCGGCGAAGCGCTTGAGGCTGGGTGCGTCCAGGCGCGGCAGGAGGATGGCGCCCTGGGCGTCCTTGATGAAGCCGCCGTTCTCCTGGGCGATGGGCGCGCCCTGGGACGTGCCGATACCGAGGATGCTCAGGCGTTCGCTCTTCGAGCCCAGCGCCTTGCGGATGCCGTCGCGTTCCTCCTCGCTCAGGCTGCTGGTGATCAGCAGCAGGCGGCCCTGGCCCTGGGCACCCTGCTTGAGCAAGGCGAGGGCCTTCTCCACGGCGAGGTCGGCGCGCTGGCCGGGCTCCGGCATGATCGATGGCTTGAGCGACTCCAGCAGGTTGCCGGTGGTCATCAGGTCGTCCGAGAGCGGCACCAGGCTATGAGCGCTGCCGGCATACAGGACGATGGCGGTCTGCGCATCGTGGCGGGCTTCCAGCAGGTCGCGCAGCTTGCGCTTGGCCTGCTCCAGGCGTGTGGGCGGCACGTCGGAGGCGAGCATCGAGGGGGTCAGTTCGAGGATCACCACCAGCGGGTCCGCGCGTTTCTGCGTGCTTTGCTCCACCCGCTGCCAACTGGGGCCGATCAGCGCCAGCAGGCCCAGGCCCCAGGCCAGGCCGAGGGCGATCCATGGCAGGCGGTTGCTGCGTTCGCGGCCACCGCCCAGCAGCCAGGGCTGGAAGGCGATGGGCAGCAGTTGCTGCCAGCGTCCGCTGCGGCGCTCGCGGTGCCAGAGCTGCCAGATCAGCCAGGCCAGCAGCGGCAGCATGAGCAGCCAGAGCGGGCGCGACCAGTGCGGCCAGAGTTCGCTCATGGGCGCCTCCTCAGCCACTGCGGCCGTTGCTGCAGGGCGTGGGGCCACAGCTCGCGGCTGATCAGCAGCAGGCTCAGCAGGAGGGCGGCGCCCAGCGGCCAGCAATACAGCGCCAAGGCGGGGCGGGCCTGGCTGGGCAGCTGCGAGACGGGCTCCAGCTGGTCCAGCTCGCGCTCGATCTCCTCCAGCTCCTTGCTGGAGCGGGCGCGGAAGTAGCGGCCACCGGTCTGCTCGGCGATGCGGCGCAGGGTCGCCTCGTCCAGGTCCAGGCCGGGGTTGAGGCCGAACATGCCGAGCACGCCGCCCTGTTCCGGGTCGGCACCGATGCCGATGGTGTAGATCTTCACCTGCTCCTCGGCGGCCAGGCGGGCGGCGGTGAGCGGCTCGATCTCGCCGCCGGTGTTGGCGCCATCGGTGACCAGCACCAGCACGCGGCTGTTGGCCGGGCGCTGGCGCAGGCGCTTCACCGCCAGGCCGATGGCGTCGCCGATGGCGGTGTTCTTGCCGGCGATGCCGATCAGCGCCTCGTCGAGCCAGACGTGCACGGTCTGCCGGTCGAAGGTCAGCGGCGCCTGCAGGTACGCCTGGCTGCCGAAGAGGATCAGGCCGATACGGTCGCCGATGCGGCCGTCGATGAACTCACCCATCAGGTGCTGCACCAGGGTCAGGCGGCTGACTTCCTTGCCGTCGAGCTCCATGTCGGCGTAGTCCATGGAGCCGGACACATCCACCGCCACCAGCAGGTCGCGGCCGCTGGCCGGCAGGGGTTGCGGCTCGCCCACCCATTCCGGGCGCGCGGTGGCGCACAGCAGCAGCAGCCAGAGCAGGATGAACGGCGCCTGCTGGCGCCAGGCCGGCAGGTTGGCGCGGGCGCGGCGGCCGGCGAGGGCCTCCAGCTCGCCGAGGAAGCTCACCTTGAGCGCCGCCTCGCCGCTGTCGGCCGGCGGCAGCAGCACGCGCAGCAGCCAGGGCAGCGGCGCGAGCAGGAAGATCCAGGGCCAGGCGAGCTCAAACATGTTTGCGGATCCAGGTGTCGACCGCCTGGGACAGGCCCTCGATGGCCTTGTCGTCGAGCTTGCACTCGGGGCGGTAGGCGCCTTCCACCAGCACCATCCAGCGGGTCAGGCCGGCGGCGGGGCAGCGGTTGTCCAGGTAGGCCAGCCAGGCACGGCCGCTGAGGGTCAGGCTGTGGTCGTTGGGATAATGCAGGCGGCACAGGCGCTTGAGCAGGCCGTTGAGCTGCTGCAACCAGGGGCCTGCGGGCGCGCCGTCGTAGGGCTTGCGCAGCTGGGCGAGTTCCCGGAGGGCGGCCTCGCGCATGGGCTCCAGGGGCTGTTCCGCCCGCTCGCCGCGTTGCCGGCGAGGCAGGCGGTGGCGCAGGCGCCAGAGGCCCCATAGCAGCACCGGCAGCAGCGCCGCCAGCACCCACCAGCCCGGCGCGGGCGGCCACCAGGGCACGGCGGCGGGGGCGATCAGCGGTTCCAGCTGGTCCAGCGGGTTCATCGCTTGCCACCGCGGTGCTGCAGATGGTCGCGCAACTGGTCGACCATCCCGGCCTGGGTGCTCAGGGGCAGCAACAGCACGCCCAGGCGCTGGGCCAGGCGCTGCCAGCGAGCCTTGCGGGCCTCGCCCTGATCGCGATAGGCCTGGCGCAGCTCGGGGTTGTGGGTGTCCAGCTCCAGCCTGGCACCCAGCTCGGTGAAGCGCAGCAGCCCGGCGGCGGGCAGCGCGTGGTCGAGCGGGTCGGAGAGCGGCAGGAGGATCAGGTCGGTGTGGCGGGCGAGCAGGGCGAGCTGCTGCTCCGAGGTGTCGGACAGGGTGCGCTCGTCACAGAGGATCACCACCAGGCTGCCGGGGCGCAGCACTTCGCGGGCGCGGCGCAGGGCCAGGCTGAAGCCTTCACGGGGGGCGCCCTGCTGGCCGCCGAGCGCCTGGTTGGTGCGCACCAGGCGGTTGAGCAGTTGCAGCAGACTCTGCTTGCTGCGCCGGGGCTTGATCTCGTGGTGCTCGCTGTCGCTGAAGACCAGGCCGCCGATGCGGTCGTTGTGCCCGAGGGCGGCCCAGCCGATGAGGCTGGCGGCGTGGGCGGCGAGCACCGACTTGAACATCTGCCCGGAGCCGAAGAACAGCCGCTGGCTCTGCTCGACCATGATGAATACCGGGCGTTCGCGCTCTTCGTGGAACAGCTTGGTATGTGGCTCCTGGGTACGCGCGGTGACGCGCCAGTCGATGGTGCGCACGTCGTCACCGGGCTGGTAGACGCGCACCTGGTCGAAGTCGACGCCGCGCCCGCGCAGCTTGGAATGGTGCAGACCGATGAGCGGGCTGCGCCGCGAGGGCGTGGAGAACAGCTGCACCTCGCGGACGCGGTGGCGCATGTCGATCAGCTCGGCGAGGCTGACCTTGATGCCGGTCGGGGCGGCTGGGCTGTCCATGGGTCAGGCGACGGCGACCACATCGAGGATGCGCTGGATCACCCGGTCCTGGTCGATGCCGGCGGCCTCCGCCTCGAAGGAGAGGATCAGGCGGTGGCGCAGGGCGTCGAAGAGCACCGCCTGGATGTCCTCGGGGCTGACGAAGTCGCGGCCGGCCATCCACGCATGCGCGCGGGCGCAGCGGTCCAGGGCGATGGAGCCGCGCGGGCTGGAGCCGTAGGCCAGCCATTCGGCCAGCTCGCTGTCGAACTTGGCCGGGGTGCGCGTGGCCATCACCAACTGCACCAGGTACTCCTCCACGGCATCGGCCATGTACAGGCCGAGGATTTCCTTGCGTGCGGCGAAGATCGCCTGCTGGCTGACCTGGTGCTCGGGGCGGGTCTCGCCGTTGAGGGCGACGCCACGGGCCTGCTGGAGGATCTTGCGTTCCACCGAGGCCTCGGGGAAGCCGATCTTCACATGCATGAGGAAGCGGTCGAGCTGGGCCTCGGGCAGCGGGTAGGTGCCTTCCTGCTCGATGGGGTTCTGGGTCGCCATTACCAGGAACAGCGGCGGCAGGTCGTAGGTGGAACGGCCGATGGACACCTGGCGCTCGGCCATGGCTTCGAGCAGCGCGGATTGCACCTTGGCCGGCGCGCGGTTGATCTCGTCGGCGAGCACCAGGTTGTGGAAGATCGGCCCCTGCTGGAACACGAAGCTGCCGGTCTCCGGGCGATAGATCTCGGTGCCGGTGATGTCGGCGGGCAGCAGGTCGGGGGTGAACTGGATGCGATGGAACTCGGCTTCCACGCCTTCGGCCAGGTCCTTGATCGCCTTGGTCTTGGCCAGGCCGGGCGCCCCTTCCACCAGCAGGTGGCCATCGGCGAGCAGGGCGATCAGCAAGCGGTCGATGAGCTTTTCCTGACCGAGGATCTGGGTGGACAGGTACTGGCGCAGGGCGATCAGTGCTTCGCGGTGTTCCATCGTCGGGCTCGCTCGGGTTGGACGGGGGCAGCCAGGCCCCCGGAGAAGGCGAGGTACTTTAATCCAAGCAGAGGCCTGCGGCCTAGGCGAGCGCGTGGACGCGCAGCGAAATCGTGACGGGCCGAGCGCTACTCGCCCGGCCCGCGAAGGCTCAGGCGATCAGCTCGACCTTGCCGCTGGCCAGCCGGTAGATGCCGCCCACCACCTTCAGGCGACCTTCGGCAACGGCATCGCGCAGCAGGCTGGAGCGCCCGGTGAGCTGCTTGAGGTTATCCCGCACGTTCTGGGCGATGGCGTTGTCCAGAACGTCGCCCTTGTGTTTGAGCACCGCCTGCGCCGACGGCGCGATGGCCGCTGCCAGGCCCTGGATATGGCCGGGGTAGCTGGCGCCGTCGCGGGCCATCTTGAGGCCGGCCTCCACCGCGCCGCAGCCCTCGTGGCCGAGCACCATCAGCAGCGGGATGCCGAGCACGGCCACGCCGTATTCCAGGCTGGCCAGGCCGTCGTCGGTCACCAGGTTGCCGGCCACGCGCACGGCGAAGAGGTCGCCCCGGGCCGTGTCGAAAGCGTATTCCGGGGCAATGCGCGAGTCGGCGCAGCCCAGCACGGCGGCATAGGGGTTCTGCGCGGAGACCAGGGCCTCGCGCTCGGTGAGGAAGTCGTGGCGGCGGGTCAGCCCATCCACATAGCGTTGGTTGCCCTGCATCAGGCGTTCCAGGGCAGCGTCCGGGGCCAACTGGTTCTGTGGCTTGGGCGTGGGGGCCGCAGCCGGGGTGGCGGCCAGGGCGGTTTGGCCCAGCAGGGGCGCGGCGGCCACTGCGGCGGCGGTCATGCCGGCCAGGCGCAGGAAGCGCCGGCGCTCCGGGCGGTCAGGGGTATGCGGTTCGTGGCAGGTGCACATGGTGGGTGCTCCGGTGGGAAAGGGGAGTGGCGAGTCTAGGGGCCGCACCGGGTCTGCCGCTGTGGGCGCGCTGTAGGCGCTACCGAAGTGCTCGTGTCGTCATTTTTCCGTGATCCATGTCGGCTTGCTGAAGGCGGCTGTCCGAGATTGACCGAATATGTCGCAGGGCTAAAAGCGTCGCACCGGGTGCCGCCCTTAATCTGTTCACGAGGATGACTGGTCGGTCCCAGGCGGCTCCGACTCGTCACACTGCCTTGAATCTCCTCCTGATCCATCACCGCGCGATAAGCGTTCTACGCTTAACCCCCAACAACAGAGCCAAGCGGAGCACAACCATGGCGTTCTTCACCGCGGCCAGCAAAGCCGACTTCCAGCACCAACTGCAAGCGGCCCTGGCGCAGCACGTCAGCGAACAGGCCTTGCCACAAGTAGCCCTGTTCGCCGAACAATTCTTCGGCATCATCGCCCTCGACGAACTCACCCAGCGGCGCCTGTCCGACCTGGTGGGCTGCACCCTGTCGTCGTGGCGAATGCTGGAACGCTTCGACCCGGCCAAGCCGCAGGTG
Source organism: Pseudomonas sp. 57B-090624 (assembly GCF_003234055.1). Classification (NCBI taxonomy): domain Bacteria; kingdom Pseudomonadati; phylum Pseudomonadota; class Gammaproteobacteria; order Pseudomonadales; family Pseudomonadaceae; genus Pseudomonas; species Pseudomonas sp. 57B-090624. The sequence goes on along the minus strand of NZ_QKRU01000002.1, from coordinate 5,113 downwards.
CGCGCCTTCAACCCCGACTACGAAAAGCACGGCTGGCAATCCACCCACACGGCGGTGGAAGTGCTGCACCCCGACATCCCCTTCCTGGTGGACTCGGTGCGCATGGAGCTGAACCGCCGCGGCTACAACATCCACACGCTGCAGAACAGCGTGCTCAGCGTGCGCCGCAACAAGAAGGGCGAACTGCAGGAAGTGCTGCCCAAGGGCACCCAGGGCAAGGACGTGCAGCAGGAATCGCTGATGTTCCTGGAGATCGATCGCATCGCCGCGCCCGCCGCCCTCAAGGCCCTGGAGAAGGCCATCGAGGAGATGCTCGGCGAGGTGCGCATCGCCGTCGCCGACTTCCAGCCCATGACCGCCAAGGCCCGCGACCTGCTGGCCTGGCTGGACAAGGCCAAGCTGAAGGTGGACAAGGCCGAGCTGGCCGAGATCAAGGTCTTCATGAACTGGTTGCTGGACAACCACTTCACCTTCCTCGGCTACGAGGAGTTCACGGTGGTGGACGAGGGTGAGGCGGGCGGTCACCTGGTCTATGACGAAGCTTCCCTGCTCGGTGTCTCGCGCCTGCGCCGCACCGGCCTCAGCGCCGCCGACCTGCATGTCGAGAAGGAGGCCGTCGACTACCTGCGCGGCCCGGTGCTGCTGTCCTTCGCCAAGGCCGCCGAGCCGAGCCGCGTGCACCGCCCGGCCTACCCGGACTTCGTCTCCATCCGCGAGCTGGACGCCAAGGGGCGCGTGGTCAAGGAATGCCGCTTCATGGGCCTGTACACCTCCGCGGTGTATGCCGAGAGCGTGACCGAGATCCCCTTCATCCGCGGCAAGGTCGCCGAGATCCAGCGCCGCTCCGGCTTCGATCCGCGTGCCCACCTCGGCAAGGAGCTGGGCCAGGTGCTGGAGGTGCTGCCCCGCGACGACCTGTTCCAGACCCCGGTGGACGACCTGTTCTCCACCGCCATGGCCATCGTGCAGATGCAGGAACGCAACAAGATCCGCCTGTTCCTGCGCCGTGATCCCTACGGGCGCTTCGCCTATGCGCTGGCCTACGTGCCGCGCGATGTCTATTCCACCGAGACGCGCCTGAAGATCCAGCAGATCCTCATGGAGCGCCTGCAGGCCAGCGATTGCGAGTTCTGGACCTTCTTCTCCGAATCCGTGCTGGCGCGCGTGCAGTTCATCCTGCGCCTGGACCCGAAGAACAAGGCCGTGGTCGACCCGGTGCGCCTGGAGAAGGAAGTGATCCAGGCCTGCCGTTCCTGGAAGGACGACTACGCCAGCCTGGTCAACGAAAGCTTCGGCGAGGCCCAGGGCACCCGTGTGCTGGCCGACTTCCCGAAAGGCTTCCCCGCCGGCTACCGCGAGCGCTTCGCCCCGCATTCGGCCGTGGTCGACATGCAGCACCTGAACAGCCTCTCCGACGAGCGCCAGCTGGTGATGAGCTTCTACCAGCCGCTGACCCAGGGCGAGCAACTGCTGCATTGCAAGCTGTACCACGCCGATAAGCCGCTGCCGCTGTCCGACGTCCTGCCGATCCTGGAGAACCTCGGCCTGCGCGTGCTCGGCGAGTTCCCCTATCGCCTGCACCGCCAGGATGGCCGCGAGTTCTGGATCCACGACTTCGCCTTCACCAGTGCCTCGGGCCAGGAAGTCGACATCCAGCAGCTCAACGACACCCTGCAGGACGCCTTCATCCACATCGTCGGCGGTGACGCCGAGAACGACGCCTTCAACCGCCTGGTACTGACTGCCTCAATGCCCTGGCGCGACGTGGCGCTGCTGCGCGCCTATGCCCGCTACCTGAAGCAGATCCGCCTGGGCTTCGACCTGTCCTACATCGCCAGCACGCTGCTGAACCATGTGGACATCGCCAAGGAGCTGGTGCGCCTGTTCAAGACCCGCTTCTACCTGGCCCGCAAGCTCACCGCCGAGGACCTGGAAGACAAGCAGCAGAAGCTCGAACAGGCCATCCTCGGCGAGCTGGACAACGTCGCCGTACTCAACGAGGACCGCATCCTGCGGCGCTACCTCGACCTGATCAAGGCGACCCTGCGCACCAACTTCTACCAGCCCGATGCCAACGGCCAGAACAAGGGCTACTTCAGCTTCAAGCTCAGCCCGCGGCTGATCCCCGACATCCCGCGTCCGGTGCCCAAGTTCGAGATCTTCGTCTACTGCCCGCGCGTGGAAGGCGTGCACCTGCGCTTCGGCGACGTCGCCCGGGGCGGCCTGCGCTGGTCCGACCGCGAGGAAGACTTCCGCACCGAAGTGCTGGGCCTGGTCAAGGCGCAGCAGGTGAAGAACGCGGTGATCGTGCCCATGGGCGCCAAGGGTGGCTTCATCCCCCGTCGCCTGCCCGTTGGCGGCAGCCGTGACGACATCCAGGCCGAGGCCATCGCCTGCTACCGCATCTTCATCAGCGGCCTGCTGGACATCACCGACAACCTCAAGGAAGGCCAGGTGGTGCCGCCGGCCAACGTGGTGCGCCACGACGCCGACGACCCCTACCTGGTGGTGGCGGCCGACAAGGGCACCGCGACCTTCTCCGACATCGCCAACGGCATCGCCCTGGAGTACGGCTTCTGGCTGGGCGACGCCTTCGCTTCCGGCGGCTCCGCCGGCTACGACCACAAGGGCATGGGCATCACCGCCAAGGGCGGCTGGGTCTCGGTGCAGCGCCACTTCCGCGAGCGCGGCATCGACGTGCAGAAGGACAACGTCACCGTGATCGGCATCGGCGACATGGCCGGCGACGTGTTCGGCAACGGCCTGCTGCTGTCGGAAACGCTGCAGCTGGTGGCGGCCTTCAACCACATGCACATCTTCATCGACCCGAACCCGGACGCGGCCAGCAGCTTCGTCGAGCGCAAGCGCCTGTTCGACCTGCCGCGCTCCTCCTGGGCCGACTACGATGCCAAGCTGATCTCCGCCGGCGGCGGCATCTTCCTGCGCAGCGCCAAGAGCATCGCCATCAGCCCGGAAATGAAGGAACGCTTCGACATCCGTGCCGACAAGCTGACCCCCACCGAACTGCTCAACGCCCTGCTCAAGGCACCGGTCGACCTGCTGTGGAACGGCGGCATCGGCACCTACGTCAAGTCCAGCAAGGAAAGCCACGCCGACGTCGGCGACAAGGCCAACGACGCCCTGCGCGTGGACGGCCGCGAACTGCGCGCCAAGGTGGTGGGCGAGGGCGGCAACCTGGGCATGACCCAGCTGGGCCGTGTCGAATACGGCCTCAACGGCGGCGCCAGCAACACCGACTTCATCGACAACGCCGGTGGCGTGGACTGCTCCGACCACGAGGTGAACATCAAGATCCTCCTGGGCGAGATCGTCGCGGCCGGCGACATGACCGGCAAGCAGCGCAACAAGCTGCTGGCCGAGATGACCGATGCGGTGGGCAGCCTGGTGCTGGGCAACAACTACAAGCAGACCCAGGCGCTGTCCCTGGCGCAACGCCGTGCCCGCGAGCGCATCGGCGAGTACAAGCGCCTGATCGCCGCGCTGGAAGGTGCCGGCAAGCTGGACCGCGCGCTGGAGTTCCTGCCCGGTGACGAGGAGCTCAACGAGCGCGCCGCCAACGGCCAGGGGCTGACCCGGCCGGAGCTGTCGGTGCTGATCTCCTACAGCAAGATCGACCTCAAGGAATCGCTGCTCAAGTCCCTGGTGCCGGACGACGACTACCTTGCCCGCGAGATGGAGACCGCCTTCCCGCCGCTGCTGGCGAGCAAGTTCGGCGAGGCCATGCGCCGCCATCGTCTGAAGCGCGAGATCATCAGCACCCAGATCGCCAACGACCTGGTCAACCACATGGGCATCACCTTCGTGCAACGCCTGAAGGAGTCCACCGGCATGAGCGCGGCCAACGTCGCCGGTGCCTACGTGGTGGTGCGCGATGTGTTCCGCCTGCCGCACTGGTGGAAGCAGATCGAGTCGCTGGACTACAAGGTGCCCGCCGAGCTGCAGCTGACCCTGATGGACGAGCTGATGCGCCTCGGCCGCCGTGCCACCCGCTGGTTCCTGCGCAGCCGCCGCGAAGACCAGAACGCTGCCCGTGACGTCGGCCACTTCGGCCCGCGCGTGGCCGAACTGGCCGGTCGCCTGGACGAGCTGCTGGAAGGCCCGGCCCGCGAGCAGTGGCTGGCCCGCTACCAGGCCTACGTCGAGGCCGGCGCACCGGAGGAACTGGCCCGCGTGGTGGCCGGCACCAGCCACCTGTACACGCTGCTGCCGATCATCGAGGCCTCGGACGTCACCGGCAAGGACACGGCCGAAGTGGCCGCCGCCTACTTCGCCGTCGGTGGCGCGCTGGACCTGTCCTGGTACCTGCAGCAGATCACCGGCCTGCCGGTGGAGAGCAACTGGCAGGCGCTGGCGCGCGAAGCCTTCCGTGACGACCTCGACTGGCAACAGCGGGCGATCACCGTATCGCTGCTGCAGATGGTCGATGCCCCGGTCGACATGGACGAGCGCGTGGCCCTGTGGCTGGAACAGCACCGCCCGCTGGTGGAGCGCTGGAAGGTGATGCTCACCGAACTGCGCGCCGCAACCGGCACCGACTACGCCATGTACGCCGTGGCCAACCGCGAGCTGATGGACCTGGCCCAGAGCGGCCAGCATGGGGTCAAGACCTCCTGAGCCATCGTTCGCTGAAAGGTTGAATGTGCTCTGGCCCCGCTTCGGCGGGGCTTTTTTTGCCTGGTGCTTCCGTGGTCGGACCGGATGACGCTGGCGTCCCCTCAGTACTCCGGGCATTGAAGTGATTGGGTTCCTACAGCAGCTCCCCTCATTTCTTCGGACACTTCCCGAGCCCTTTGGGGGCTTTTCCCTATTCCCAGCCCATCGGGGTTTTCAGCCTACTGTCTCGCCCCGGATGCAGGGCTTGGCGGTCTCATCGAGATACGGTCACGAAGCGGCGATGCATACGGGCCATCCCATCGATGAGGCCTCGACATGCTTGCCGAACTCCGCCATTTCTTCGATCACAGTCGTCACCGCCTGCAGGTGGGCGAACTCGACGTCGGGCTCGACGTCCTCGCCTTCGTCGGGGACGAGACGCTCAGCCAGCCCTTCACCTACCAGGTCGAGTTCACCTCGTCCCAGCGCGACCTCCCCT